>DATKPX010000127.1:0-9335 GCA_035523855.1 Allostellaceae bacterium | reverse complement strand
GGCGTCACCTGCACCCATTCGGGATAGACGCGGCGGCAGACTTCCGTCGCATGCGGACAGCGCGGATGGAAATGGCAGCCGCTTGGCGGCGACAGCGCCGAGGCGATCTCGCCCTCGAGCTTGGCCATGATCACCTTGGCCTTGGGATCTGGCACCGGCGAGGCGCTGCGCAGCACGCGGGTATAGGGATGCAGCGGCTCGTCGAAGATAGCCGGCACCGGACCGCGCTCGACGATGTGGCCGAGATACATCACAGCAACCGCGCTGCAGAAATGCCGGACCACGCCCAGATCGTGGGAGATGAAGATGAAGCTGAGATGCCGCCGCTCCTGCAGCCCGCGCAGCAGCACCAGGATCTGCGCTTGGATCGAGACATCGAGGGCGGAGACCGGCTCGTCCGCGACGATGAGCTCGGGCTGCAGCACCAGGGCGCGCGCGATGCCGATGCGCTGGCGCTGGCCGCCGCTGAACTCGTGCGGATATTTCTGCGCGGCATCGCTGGGCATGCCGACCTCGGCCAGCACCGCGCGCACCGCGGCCGCGATCTCGGCCGCGCTGCCGAGCCCGTGCACCGCCATCGGCTCGCCCAGGGTCTGGCCGATGGTGCGGCGCGGATTGAGCGAGGAATACGGATCCTGGAACACGATCTGGATGGCGCGGCGAAGCTGCCGCAGCCGGCGCGCGCCCGCCGCCCGGATATCCTCGCCCTTGAAGCGGATCTGTCCGGTATCGGGCTCGATCAGGCGGAGGATCGCGCGACCCGCGGTCGATTTGCCGCAGCCGGATTCGCCGACCAGGCCGAAGGCCTCGCCCTTCCGCACCGAGAAGGAGATGCCGCTCAGCGCGCGGACATGGCCAGCCGCCGCGCCGAGGAACCCGTGCCGGGCGACGAAGGTTTTGCTCAGCCCCTCGACCTCGAGCAGCGCCTCGCTCATGCGTGTCCCCCGGCACCGTCGCCGGCGCGTACCCAGCAGCGGCCCAGATGACCGCCGGCGCCCGCCGGCGCCACCAGCGGCGGCACTTCAAGTTCGCAGCGCGGCACCTTGTAGAGGCAGCGCGCCGCGTAGCGGCAGCCCGCCGGCATGGCGGTGATCGGCGGCACCTGGCCCGGGATCGGCTTGAGATCGACGGCATCGCGGTCGACGCGCGGGATCGAGTAGAGCAGCGCCTCGGTATAGGGGTGGAGCGGCGCCGCGAACAGCTCCTCGACCGTCGCCAGCTCGACGATGTCGCCCGCGTACATGACCGCGACGCGGTCGGCGATCGAGGCGACCACGCCCAGATTGTGGGTGATGAAGATCATCGCCATCCCGGTCTCGGATTTGAGCTCGGCCAGCAGCGCCAGCACCTGTGCCTGGATGGTGACATCGAGCGCCGTGGTCGGCTCGTCCGCCAGCACCACCGCGGGGCCGCAGGCAAGCGCCATGGCGATCATGACGCGCTGGCGCATGCCGCCGCTGAACTGGTGCGGGAAGTCGTCGAAGCGCCGGGCCGCCGACGGGATCTTCACGTGCTGCAGCAGCTGCAGCGCCCGCTCCCGCGCCGCTTTCGGCGTGAGATCGGTGTGATAGCGCAGCGCCTCCGCCACCTGGAACCCGATCGGCAGCACCGGATTGAGCGAGGTCATCGGCTCCTGGAAAATCATCGCGATCCGGTTGCCGCGGATCTTCTCCATCGCGCGCTCGTCGAGCCGGAGAAGGTCGCGGCCGTCGAGCAGGACGCGGCCGGAGGTGACGCGGCCGTTCGCCTTCGGCACCAGGCCGATGATCGAGAGCGCGGTGATGCTCTTGCCGCAGCCGGACTCTCCTACCAGGGCCAGGGTCTCGTTGCGCGCCAGCGAGAAGCTCACGTTGCGCACCGCCGGATACCAGGCGCCGCCGATGCGGAACTCGGTGGTGAGGCCCTCGACCGCGAGCGCCGGCACCTCACTCATGGCGCAGCCTCGGGTCGGTGGCGTCGCGCAGCCCGTCGCCGAGCATGTTGAGGCCGAGCATGATCACCAGGATGGCGAGGCTCGGGAAGATCGCGAGCCAGGGCGAATCCAGGATGTTCTCGAACCCCTCGCGGATCATGCCGCCCCAGGTCGCGGTCGGCGGCCGCACGCCCAACCCGATGAAGCTGAGCGACGCCTCGGTGCGGATCGCGGTGGCGAGCCAGAGCGACGCCATCACCAGGATCTCGTCCACGATATTCGGCAAGATGTGGATGCCCATGATCCGCAAGTTCGAGAATCCCAGCGCGCGGCCGGCCTCGACGAAGTCGCGCTCCTTGACGGCGAGCGTCGGGGCGCGGGCGATGCGGGCGAAGGGAGCGATGGCGGTGAGGGTGATGGCGAGGATGAGGTTCGCCACCGTCGGGCCCAGCATCGCCACCACCAGGAGGCCCATGACGAGCGTCGGGAAGGAGAGCAGCACGTCCATCGCCGCCATGGTGACGCGGTCGAAGGCGCCGCCGATATAGCCGGCGAGCAGCCCGAGCGCGCCGCCGATGGCGATCGCCAGCCCAACCGCCGAGGTGCTCACCAGCAGCGAGACGCGGCCGCCCCAGAGGATGCGCGAGAGGATGTCGCGGCCGAAGCTGTCGGTGCCGAGCGGATTGTCCGCGGAGGGTCCCATCAGCCGCAGCACCACGTTCTGCTCCAGCGGGTCGTGCGGCGAGAGCCAGGGCGCGAGGATCGCGGCGAGCGCCACCAGCCCGACCAGCGCGCCGCCGAGCGAGGCAACCTTGTGGCGGAGGATCGTGGTCCGCAGCTGCACCCAGAAGCCGGGCCTGGGCGTGGTCATGACGGCGGTCATTGCCGCTTCACCCGGGGATCGATGAGGCCATAGGTGAGATCGGTCAGCAGGTTCACGATCACGATGAAGAAGGCGTAGATCACCATCATGCCCTCGAGCATGGTGTAGTCGCGCTGATTGAGGGCGTTGACGATGAGCTTGCCGAGGCCGGGCCGGTTGAACACCACCTCGGTCAGCACCGAGTTGCCGATCAGCACGCCGAGATAGAGGCCGACCACCGTCACCACGGGAATGAGCGCGTTGCGGAGCGCGTGGCGCCAGATCACCACCCGCGCCGGCACGCCCTTGGCGCGCGCGGTGCGGATATAATCCTCGCCGAGCACGCCCAGCATGCTGGAGCGCGCCGCCCGCATCACGTAGGCCACCATGATAAGGCCGAGATTGAGCGCCGGCAGCGTCAGCGCGCGCAGGCTGCTGAGGGGATCGCCGGCACGGCCCTCGCTGATCACCGGGAACCAGCGCAGCTCGATCGCGAAGGCGAGCAGCAGCAGGATGGCGGAGACGAAGGCCGGAAAGGAGAGACCCGTCAGCGAGAAGAAACGCGCGGCGTAGTCGATGACGCCGTTGCGATGGCGCGAGGCGAGAATACCGAGCGGCAGCCCCAGCACCACGCCGATCGCCAGCGAGGTCAGCGTGAGCGAGAGCGTGAAGGGCAGCACCTTCGCCACCTCGCTCCAGACCGGCTGCTTGGTGACCAGCGAGCTGCCGAGATCGCCGCGCAGCACCATGCCGAGGAAATCGACGTACTGCACGGCGAGCGGCCGGTCGAGGCCGAGCTGGTGGCGCATCTCGGCAAGCGCCTGCTGGCTCGCCTGGTCGCCGAGAATGACGAGGGCGGGATCGCCGGGCGCGATGCGCACGAAGAAGAACACCACCGTCAGCACCGCCAGAAGCGTCGGCACCGCGACCAGCAGCCGCTTGACGATGTAGGTGAGCATGTCGGGCGCGCCGCGCGGCCGGGACGGCGGCCGAGGCCGCCGCCCCTCGCCGCCTTACTGCTTCAAGGTGGTCGTCTCGTTGATGATCGGGCCCAGCGTCAGCGACGCGTCGAGCTTGTAGCCGAAGTCAAGCTTGTCGCGATGCGCCCAGACCTGCAGCTGCTCGTAGAGCGGCACCGCGCAGACCTCCTTCACCAGCTTGTCCTGCGCCTCTTTCCAGAGCGCTTTCTGCTTGGCGATGTCGGTCTCCGCCCGCGCGCCGTCGATCTCCTTGTCGGCCATGCCGCAGTGGGAGAAGTTGGTGACCGCGGTCGGCGTGCCGACGATGCTGCGCGAGTGGAAGAACTGCGTCAGGTAGACGTCGGCGACCGGCAGCCGCGCCGCCGAGTACATCACCAGCTGGCTCAGGTCCTTGCGGATCTGCGCATGGAAGGTCGGGTGATCGACCACCTCGAGCTGGAGGTCGATGCCCGCCTTCTTCAATTCCGCCTGCACGATCTGCATGGTGTTGAGCATGGTCGGCAGCTGGGTCTGGATCGCCTTCACGCTGATGCCGTCGGGATGACCGGCCTCCGTCAGCAGCTGCTTCGCCTTGGCGACGTCATGCGGCAGGATCGGCGCCTGCTCGTCGGTGCCGAGATAGCCGTGCGGCACCACCGACACGGCCGGGCGCGCGGTGAGCTCGCCCTTGAACTTCACCAGCTCCGCCCGGTCGACCGCGTAGGCGATCGCCTGGCGCACGCGGATGTCGTCGAGGGGCTTCGAGGTGGTGTTGAGATAGATGGTCGAGAGCTCGCCGGGGCCGAACACGTCGACGACGGTGTGCGGCTGCGACTTCATGCGCTCCGCCCAGGTCTGGTCCTGGCGGCCGTAGATGAGATCGATCTCGCCCGAGGTGTAGGCGAGGTCGCGGCTGGCGTCGGACTGGATGTAGCGGTAGACGATCTTGTCGATCTTGGGCGCGCCGCGGAAATAGTTCTTGTTGGCGGTCAAGGTGATCGACTGCGTCGGATTGTATTCCGCGACCGCGAAGGGACCGGTGCCGACCGCCTTGGTGCGGAAATCCTCGCCGAGCTTCTCCACCGCCTTCTTGCAGACGATGTTGCCGCCCTGATAGTTCGTCAGCAGGCCCAGCACGCTCGGCTGGTGCTTGGCGAACTTGATCTGCACCGTATAGGGATCGCTCGCCGAGACGTCAGTGACGTCGGTATAGTCCGAGGAGAAGGCGGAGGTCTTGGGATCGGCCGCCCGCTTCAGGGAATAGACCACGTCCTCGGCGGTGAGCTCGCCGAAGCCGCTGTTGCACTGCACGCCCTTCCGCAGATGGAAGGTCCAGGTGAGCTGGTCGGACGACGTCTCCCATTTCTCCGCGAGATCGGGCTCGATCTGCTCGGGATCCATGCTGCCAGGCTTGAAGCGCACCAGCCCGTTGAACATCCAGCCGATCGACGCCTTGTCCTGGGTCGTTGCCGCGCGATGGGGATCGAGCGTCCCCAGATCCGCCGCCGCGATCCCGATGTTGAGCACGGTCTCGGCGCGCGCCGGCGCCGCCGTCATGAGCGCGGCGCCCGCGATACCGGCCGCGATCAGCAAAAACCGATGGTTCATGTCTCGGTAGCTCCCCTAATTCCTGACTTGATGCGCCCCGTTCGACGAGCCGGCCGTCCGCCCCGCCTCGGCAAAGCGGCCGATGTCGAAGGGATCGAGCGGGCTCTCGGATCTGCCCGTTCTGATGAGTTCGTCGATGATGATACCGATGACCGGCCCCAGTTGAAAGCCATGCCCGGAGAAGCCGAAGGCGTGCACCAGGTTGGGCGTGGTGCGGCTGAAGCCGATGACGGGAATGAGGTCCGGCATCTGCCCCTCGATGCCGGTCCAGGTGCGGATCACCAGCGCGCCGCGCAGCGCCGGCACCAGGGCAAGCGCCTTCTCAGTCGCCAGCATCGAGGGCTGCGCCAGCGGCCGCGCGCGCTCCTGGCCGAGATCGACCCAGCCGCCGCCGCCGCCGAACACCACGTTGCCGCGCTGCACCTGGCGGAGATAGACGTCGCCGCCGCAGACGCCGATGGAGCGCGTCATGAAGTGCGGCAGCGGCTCGGTCACCATCATGTTGGGGGCGATGGTCGAGATCGGCACCGGTTCGCGGAAGCGCTGAGCGATCTCGCCCGCCCAGGCGCCCGCGGTGTTGACGAGGAAGCCCGCATTCACCTCGAGACCGGTCTCGCAGCGGATCTGGAAGCGGCGGCCGTTATGCGCCGCGTTCATCACCCGCGTCCCTTCGCGGATCTCGGCGCCAGCGGCGCGGGCGGCGCGGCCGAAGGCGGGCGCCACCAGCCGCGGATTGGCCTGACCGTCCTCCGACGCCAGCGACAGCCCCACCACGCCCTCGCCGAGCCAGGGATATTCCGCCATCACGCGGTTGCGGCCGATGAGCTGCAGCGAGAGGCCGAGCTCGCCGGCGGAGCGCGCGTAGCGCTCGAGCTCCTCCATGTCGGCCTGGCTGCGCGCGAGCTTGATGTGCCCGGACGGCACGAACTCGCAGTCGGTGCCGACGATCGATTTGAGCCGGCTCCAGATCTCGCGCGCGCGGCGCGCCAGCGGCAGCTCGGCAAAGTGCCGGCCCTGCTGGCGCACGCCGCCGAAATTGACGCCGCTCGCCTGCGAGCCCACCAGCCCCTTCTCCAGCACGCAGACGGAGAGGCCGTGCCGGCGCAGCTGCAGCGCCGCCGAGCAGCCGGCGGTGCCGCCGCCGACGATCGCCACATCGACGGTGAGCCGCTCGATCACGACGCCTCCGTCCAGGGCAGCGGGATCGGCTTCACCGGCGGCTGCCCGCGCAGCCGCCCCACCGCCTCGACCACGACGCCCGCCCGCTGCGCCAGGATCTCCGCCGCCGCTCCGCCGCAGACGCGTCCCTGGCAGCGCCCCATGCCGATGCGGGTGAGCGCCTTCAGGCGGTTGATCTCGTTGACGCCCCAGGTGCCGACCGCGGCGCGCAGCGCGCCGACGGTGACGGCCTCGCAGCGGCAGAGCAGCACGTCGTCCGGCAGCGCCTGGGCGATCTGCGCCGGAAACGGGAACGCCTCCTCCAGCGCCTCGCGGAAGCGCGCCTGGCGGATCAGCGCGCGCTCGATGGCGCGCCGCCGCCCGGGCTGCCGGCGCCGGCCGCAGCGCTCGGCGATGGCGAGACCGACGCGCTCGCCCCAGAGCTCCGCCACGTCGGCGCCGCCGATCGCCGCGCCGTCGCCGGCGAGGAAGACGCCGGGCACGCTGCTCTCGCCCTCCTCGTCGCGCTCCGGCAGCCATTGGCGGTGCAGGCGATCGAAATGGAAGCGGCAGCCGGCGAGATCGGCGAGCTGCGTCTCCGCCTTGAGGCCGAAGCCGAGCGCCACCGCGTCGCAGTCGATCGTCACCTCTTCGCGCTCGCCGTGATAGGCCAGGCCGGTGACGCCGCCGTCGCGGTCGCCGAGGATGGCGGCGGGCGTGACGCCTTCGCGGACGGGAATCCGATGCGCGCGCAGCCAGGCGTAGTAATAGATGCCCTTCGCCAGCGTGCGGCCGCCGGCCATCAGCCCGCCCAGCACGTCGCGCTTCACCCAGGCCGGGCTGGTGTCGAGCACCGCCGCCACATCGGCGCCCGCCTTCGCATACTGATACGCCACCAGATAGAGCAGCGGCCCGGTGCCGATGAAGGCGGTGCGCCCGCCGATCGCGGCGCCCTGATGCTTGAGCGCGACCTGCGCGCCCCCGAGCGTGAACACGCCGGGCAGCGTCCAGCCGGGGATCGGCAGCACGCGATCCATCGCGCCGGTGGCGAGCACCAGCATGTCGAAGGGCACGGCTTCCACCTGCCCCTCGCGCAGCGTCAGCACCTCGCGGTTCCAGATGTTCCAGGCGAGCGTCGAGGGCCGATAGTCGAGCTTGTGGCGCAGCCGCTCGAGCGCGCCGTGCAGCGCCGTCGCCTTCGCCGCCTCGAAGCCGTAGCGCGCCTTCGCCGGGCGATGGAAGGCGTCGGGTGGCTGGCGATAGATCTGGCCGCCGCTCTTCGGCGCCTCGTCGATCAGGATCGGCCGCAGCCGGTGGCGCGCCAGCACCTCGGCCGCGCGGATGCCGGCCGGGCCGGCGCCCACGATCACGATCCGCGGCTTCTCAGCCACCGCCGGTCTTCCGCGTGGTGGCGATGGCGATGCCGTCGCTGATCAGCGTTCCGCAGGCGCGGACGGCGACGCCGTCGGCGCGCACCCAGCAATCCTGGCAGGCGCCCATCAGGCAGAAGCCGGCGCGCGGCCCGTCGCCGAAATCGGAGTGCCGGAGATGACGGCGCAGCGCCAGCACCGCGGTCAGCACCGTATCGCCCTCGCGCGCCGTCGCCGGCTCGCCGTCGAGGGTGAACTCGACGACACGGCGGTCGGTCTCCACCAGCCGGATCATGCCGCCGTGCCCGCTGCTGCCGCTCGCGCCCCGCGCATCACCTCAGAGCATGTCCTCGTGGCGCATGTTGACCAGCACCTCGGCGATGGCGGCATTGTTGGGAAGCGCGATCAGGTAGGCCACCATCTCCGCCAGATCCTCCGGCTGGATCATGCCGGCGGGATCGAGCGGGCTGAAGCCCGCCGCCATGTCGGTGTTGACGAGGCCCGGGCAGAGCGCGGTGGCGCGGATCCCATGCTCCCAGCCGAGGCGCCGCACCGAGTGGGTGAGCGCCATCAGCGCGAACTTGCTCATGGCATAGCCGTTGCCGGCGTTGTAGACGCGCTTGCCCGCCAGCGAGGAGAGATTCACCACGCGGCCACGGCCGGATTTCTTCAGATGCGGCAGCGCCGCGCGGATGATGCGGAGCGGCGCCTTGACGTTGATCGCCCACATCTCATCGAGGCCGGCCTCGTCCTCCTCCTCGAGCGGGACGGTGCGCAGGATGCCGGCATTGTTCACCAGCGCGTCGATGCGGCCGAAACGGTCCAGCGTTGCCGCCACCCAGGCCTTGCCCGCCTCGCGCTCGCTCGCCTCGTAGCGCGTCACCAGGCAGGTCTCGGCACCGCCGACCGGCGGCAGCCTGGTATCGCGGACGCCGAGGCTGAGGCGATAGCCATCGCGCGCCAGCCGGCGCGCCACCGCCGCCCCGATGCCGCGGCTCGCCCCCGAAATCATCACCACGCGCCCGTCCGCTGCCATCATGTTCTGCACTCCCCCGCGTGCATCTTAGGCCGGCGGTCGGCTGCGGGCCAAGCGGGGGGCGTGACGTCGCCGGCCGCTTGCCGGGTTATTCCCGGGCTTGACTCTCACTCGCGCGATCGAGCGCGGCCGATTCTGAAAAGAAAAACTAGTGCTCCCTCCCCATCGTCATGACCGGGCTTGACCCGGTCATCCACGTCCGGGAGCGGTTCGGTGGGAAGTCGTGGATGGCCGGGTCAAGCCCGGCCATGACGGCCTGGACGACGGAGACTCGTCGGACCGATCAGAATCGATCCGCCCGATACGGCGTCACGTCGATCGCGGGGGCGCGGCCGGCGACGAGGTCGGCGACCAGGCGGCCGGTGATCGGTCCGAGGGTGAGGCCGAGATGCCCGTGGCCGAAGGCGTAGATCACCGAGGATGCGCGCGG
>DATKPX010000126.1:0-7514 GCA_035523855.1 Allostellaceae bacterium | reverse complement strand
GGCGTTGATGTGCACCTCGAAGTATCCGTCGGTGCGGCCGGCGGCGACATCGGCCATGCCGAGCGCGCCGGAGCCGGCGCGGCGGAAACTGGCGCCGGCCTGGAGCACGCGCTCGAGATTGGCGGCATAGATGCCGGGCGGCTGGCGGCTCGACCAGCCGAGCTCGATGGTGGCGCGGCGGAGGCGGGTCTCGCCGCTGACGCGGAGCCTGCGGCCGTTGACGGTGGCGCCCTTGCCGGCACGCGCCGCGAAGAGCTCGTCGAGAATGGGATCGTAGACAACGCCCAGCTTCACCTCGTCGCCCTCCATCCAGGCGATCGAGATGCAGAAGCGCGGCAGGCCGCGGGCGAAATTGGCGGTGCCGTCGATAGGGTCGATGACCCAGGTGCTGGTGCCGCTGCTGCCGCCGCCTTCCTCGCCGATGAAGCTGTCCTCGGGAAACGCCTTCGCGAGCCGGCGGATCACCAGCCGCTCGACCTCGCGGTCGGCGGCGGTGAGGAAATCCTGCGGTCCCTTGAGGGTGAAGCGGATGCCGGCGCGGAAATGCCGGCGCATCAGCCGCCCCGCCGCGCGCGCGACCTCGACGGCGGCGCGGAAGCGGCGGTCGATCTCGCGCGCGGAGGACGCGCGCGGCGCTATCGGTGTGCCGTCGCGCCGCGGCGGGCGCGCCGTCAAAGGCCGACGCGCTCCATCATCTCGGCGGGGTAGCGGGTGCCGGCGGCGGCGCCGGCGGGGAAGGCCTTGTCGAGCGCCGCCAGACTCGCGGGCTTCGGGCTGAGCGCCGCGGCCGCCGCGTTCTCCTCCAGCCACTTGCGCTGCTTGGTGCCGGGGAGCGGCACGATGAAGTCGCGCTTGCTCAGGACCCAGGCGAGCGCCAGCTGCGCCGGCGTGCAGTTCTCGGCGGCGGCCAGCTCTTTCAGCGTCGCCACCAGCGCCTGGTTGCGGCGCGCGTTGTCGCCCTGGAAGCGCGGCATGGCGCGACGGCGGTCGTTCGGCCCGAGTTCCTCGGCGCTGGCGATGGTGGCGGTGAGGAAGCCGCGGCCGAGCGGGCTGTAGGCGACGTAGCCGATGCCGAGCGCCGCGCAGAGATCGAGGAGCTCGGCCTCCGCATCGCGCGTCCAGAGCGAGTACTCCGTCTGCAGCGCCGCCATCGGATGCGCGGCGTGCGCGCGCTTCAAGGTCGCCGGCCCCGCCTCGGAGATGCCGAGATGGCGGATCTTGCCCTGCTCCTTGAGCTTCACCATCGCGCCCACCGTGTCCTCGATCGGCACCGTCGGATCGACGCGGTGGATGTAATAGAGATCGATGGTGTCGACGCCGAGGCGCTTCAGGCTGGCCTCGCACGCCTGCAGCACATAGTCGGGCCGGCCATTGGCGCTGGGCTTGCCCTCCGGCGTCCGGGTATTGCCGAACTTGGTCGCCAGCACCACGCGCTCGCGCAGTCCCTTGATGGCGCCGCCGACCAGCTCCTCGTTGGAGCCGTTGGCGCCATAGGCGTCGGAGGTGTCGACGAGATCGACGCCGAGCTCGATGGCGCGGCGGATGGTGGCGGCCGCCTCCGCCGGATCGGGCTGGCCGTAGATCGGCGTCATGCTCATGCAGCCGAGGCCGATGGCGCCCACTTCGAGTGGTCCGAGCTTGCGACGCTTGATCATGGGGAAGCTCCTGGCGCCGGCGGCGCCTGCTGTCATGGGAGGATTGCGTGGTCCTGTCGATCATCACTGCCGCGTCGGTGCCTGTCCACCGGAGATCGGCGAGGTATCCATCACGGCTGCAGCAGCCATAAGAAAATCGCCTTATGGGAGCGGGGCTTCGAGGCTGTATGCTCGCCTCGCGACAAATCTATGGACGTGGCGAGAGGTGGCGTGGCGATGGAAGCGATCGACGTGCTGACGGGCCGGGTATCGCCGGCGCAGCTGGTGGAGCCGGGGCCGAGCGCGGCGCAGCTGGAGCAAATTTTGGCGGCGGCGAACCGGGCGCCCGATCACGGCCGGATGCAGCCCTGGCGCTTCCTGCTGATCGAGGGCGAGGCGCGCACCCGCTTCGGCGAGCTGATGGCGCAATCCCTCAAGCGCCGCGAGCCCGACGCGCCGCAGGGCAAGCTCGACAGCGAGCGCAAGAAGGCGCTGCGCGCGCCGCTGGTGATCGTGGTCGCGGCGGCGGTGCGGGAGAATCCCAAAGTGCCGGAGGTCGAGCAGATCGTCGCCGCGGGCGCCGCGGCGCAGAACATGCTGCTGGCGGCGCATGCGCTCGGGCTCGGCGGCTTCTGGCGCACCGGCGCCATCGCCTACGACGCCGAGGTGAAGAGCGCGCTCGGGCTCGCTCACGCCGATACCGTTGTCGGCATCATCTATCTGGGCTCGATCGGCATCCCCGGCCAGGCCAAGCCCGGCGACCTCGCCGCCGTCACGCGGCGGTGGTAGAGAGCGGCCTCCGCTTCCGGACGGCGGCGCCGCATTACCTGATCGGGCGGCCGCCCTATTCCGCGCGGCTGATCCGCCGGTTCGTCGAGCTCTGCGGTCTGGGCAAGACGCACCGGGTGATGGACCTGGGCTGCGGGCCGGCGCAGCTCGCGGTCGCCCTGGCGCCCTTCGTCGGCGAGGTCGTCGCCATCGATCCGGAGCCGGCGATGCTGCAGGCAGCAGCGGAGAATATCGCCCGCGCCAAGGTTGCGGTCCGCCTCGTCGAGGGCAGCTCGCACGATCTCGGCCCGGCGCTCGGGCGCTTCCAGGCGGTGGTGATGGGCCGCTCCTTCCACTGGATGGACCGGCCGCGCACGCTCGAGCGGCTCGACGCGCTGATCGAGCCCGCGGGCGCGGTGGCGCTGTTCCACGACAGCCATCCCGACCTTCCCGACAACGCCTGGCGGGCGCCGCTCCGCGAGCTGCTGCGG
The DNA here is from genome assembly GCA_035523855.1 of Allostellaceae bacterium. Taxonomy (GTDB): domain Bacteria; phylum Pseudomonadota; class Alphaproteobacteria; order ATCC43930; family CGMCC-115725; genus DASZHJ01. The sequence goes on along the minus strand of DATKPX010000126.1, from coordinate 4,621 downwards.
CGCTACGCGGGGGAGGACAGCGGACAGCCGCACCGCTCGCCGGGCTGGCTGCCGCACGAGGCGGTGCTGCTCGACTCGCGCTTCCGTCGGCTGGAGCGCATCTCGGTGATCGAGCGGCGGGAGACGCCGGCCGAGACCTTCGTCCACCGCGCCTTCTCCATGTCCTCGACGGCGCCGGCGCGGCTCCGCGACCGGGCGGAGGCGATGGCGGAGGAGATCCGGCGCCTGATGCAATCCTATGCGACGGACGGCACCGTCGCGGAGGTGCTGGAGACCGAGGCGCTGATCGCCCGCCGCTGACGGGTGTCGCCTACTCGGCGGGGACGGCCCGCGGCGCGCGTTGCGGCGTGGTCGCGACGGTGAGGAGGGTCAGGAAGGTGAAGGCGGCGACCACCAGGAAGACGGCGCGCGGCTCGCCCTGGTCCATCATCCAGCCATAGGCGAGCGGCGCCGCCACGCCGCCGATGTTGAAGCCGGTGGAGACGAAGCCGAACACCTTGCCGAAGGAGCCGGGCGGCGTCACCGAGCGCACGATCATGTCGCGGGACGGCTGGATGATGCCGTAGAGCAGCCCGCCGACGCCCATCAGCAGCACCAGCGGCAGCGTCGCGAGATGGACGACGCCGACGGTGAGGATGACGGCGCCGCTCACCGCGAAGCCCACCGCGGCGACGCGCGTATGGTGCCGCGTGCGGTCGGCGATGTAGCCGCCGACGAGCACGCCGAGCGCGCTCATGAAGAGATAGGAGGAGAGCGCGAAATTCGCGGTCTCGATCGGCGTGCCGTAGAGCGCGCCCAGCGCCACGATGGAGAAGCCGTTGATGCCGCCGCCCACCAGCGCCACCAGCAGGAAGAACATGAGGTTGCGGAGGATCGGCGCGCTCAGCAGCAGCCGCCAGCCGGTGTGTCCCTCGGCAGCGGCGCGCGGCCGGGCGGCATGGTGCGGCGCCACCGCCAGCGCCTCGCGCTGCACGATCAGCACCAGCGCCACCACCGCGCCGACGAGGCCGGCGCCGAGCAGCGCGCCGTGCCAGCCCCAGACCTGCGCCACCAGCAGCATCGAGGCGGGCGCCGCGGCGGTGCCGAGCAAGCCGGCGAAATTGTGGATCGAGAAAGCCTGTCCCATCCGCTTGCCGCCGATGGTGTGGGAGAGGATCGAGTAGTCCGACGGGTGATAGATCGTGTTGGCGAGGCCGGCGAGCGCGAAGCAGAGGATGAGGCCGATGTAGGAGGGCGTCATGGAGGCGGCGGCGAGCGCGGCGGAGCCCAGCAGCAATCCCCCGATCAGCAGCCGCCCGGCGCCCCAGCGGTCGACCACGAAGCCCGCCGGCGCCTGCAGCACCGCCGAGACGATGTTGAAGCTGGCGAGGATGAGGCCGAGCTGGGCGAAGCTCAGGCCATAGTCGCGCTGGATGAAGAGGAAGAGCGGCGGCAGCACCAGCATGTGCAGGTGGCTGACGAAATGCGCGGCGCTGATCAGCCCGATGACGCGGGCATCGCTCGCCCGCCGGGGCCCGGCAAGGGTATCCGTCGCATTCACCATGGCGCTCCGCCCGGGACCTAAGCCATTCCTGCTGCCCGCAGAATGGGCAATGGTGCGGCTTCCCGCAAGCGCCGCCGGCGCATGCCAGATATGGCGTCCCGGGGGCGGCGGGGCCGCGCGGCCACGCCCGCTCCTTCGGGTCATGCCCGGCTTCATGGCGGGCCCGGCCTGCACTATCGGTTGATCTCGGGCTCGACCAGCCTTGCCAGGTTCCGCAGCGACTCCTGCCAGCCGAGATAGCAGGCCTCCGGCGGAATGGCGTCGGGCACGCCCGCCTGGGTGATGTCCACCTCGGTCCCCACCGAGACCTTCTTCAGCGTCACCGTCACCTGCATCTCGCCGGGCAGGTTGGCATCGTCGAACTTGTCCGTGTAGCGCAGGCGCTCGCCCGGGACGAGCTCGACATAGCTGCCGCCAAATGCGTGGCTCTCGCCCGTCGTGAAGTTCCGGAAGGACATCTTGAACGTGCCGCCGGCTTTCGCTTCGAGATGATGCACCGTGCAGGTGAAGCCGTTGGGCGGCAGCCACTTCGCCAGCGCGTCCGCCTCGAGGAACGCGCGATAGATTTTCTCCGGGCTGGTGGCGAGGACGCGGTGCAGGCGCACGGTGCTGGGCATGGTCGTTTTACCTCATGAGATTGCCGGTCGTATTCCGAGGACGAACAAGGCGTCGGCAGTCCGACACGGGGTCTCGGATTTCCTGCCGGGGCCCGGCCGGCCCCTCTCGCCATCCTCCGTTGACACCCCGCGGCCTTTGGCCAAAGACTAGCCACGCGCCCGAGAGCGCCAAGCGAGCCGGCGAAGTCCGGACCACATAGGGGAGGCACCGCATGACGACCTCACGCAGGACTCTGCTCAAATATTCGGCAAGCCTGGCGGCGCTTGGCGCCGTGGGACGGCCGGCCTTCGCGGCGCCGCCCACGGGGCCGATCCGCATCGGCGTGCTCTACGACCTCTCCGGCCCCTTCGCCGCCGCGGGCTCGGTCGCCTCGGCGATCGGCGCGCAGATCGCCATCGACCTCACCAACGAGAAGGGCGGCGTCCTCGGCAAGTACAAGGTCGAGCCGGTGAAGGGCGACAGCCAGAGCAAGGCCGACGTCGCCATCAACGAGGCGGAGCGCCTCATCCATCAGGAGAACTGCGACATCGTGCTGGGCGTCTATTCCAGCGCCCATGCGGTGCCGCTCGCCGAGAAGCTCAATCAGGAAAAGAAGATCCTCTGGATCACCACGGCGGTCGCGACCTCCGTCGTGAAGGGCAAGAACCTCACCTACGTCTTCCGCGCCACCATCCATTCCGACCAGTACGGCGAGGCCGGCATCAAGTTCCTCAACGAGAATGCCAAGGCGAAGCTCGGCATGGAGCCGAAGGATCTCAAGATCTCGATCATCCATGAGGACGGGCCCTACGGCACCGGCGTCAGCGACGCCGACGTCGCCTTCGCCAAGGAGCTGGGCCTGCCGGTGGTGATGCGCGAGGCCTACTCGGCGACCGCGCCCGATCTCTCCTCGCTGGTGACCAAGCTCAAGCGCGCGCGCGGCGACGTCATCATCCATGCCGGCTACAACCCCGACATCACGCTCTTCCTGCGCCAGGCGCGCGAGGCGGGCCTGCGCTTCAAGATGCTGATCGGCAACGGCGCCGGCTACAGCCAGATCGAGAAGCTGCGCGAGACCTTCAAGACCGACGTCGACAATTTCTGCGACATCGATCCGGTGGCGGCGCAGATCCTCAATCCTGCGACCCTGGCGCCGGGCATGGGCGATCTCATCAAGGTCATGGTCGAGCGCTACGTGAAGATCAGCGGCAGCAACGACATCCCGCCGCACTGCTCGATGGGCTTCAACCAGACCTGGCTGCTGCTGGAGAAGGTGCTGCCGGTGGCGATCGAGAAATACGGCGGCGCCGATCCCGAGGCGATCCGCAAGGCGGCGCTCGACGTCGACATCCCGCCGGGCGGCACCATCCAGGGCTATGGCGTCAAGTTCTATCCGCCGGGCGCGCCGCTCGCGGGGCAGAACGAGCGCTCGACGCCGGTCGTGATGCAATACGTCCCCAGCATGCCGAAAACGGCGGTGGTCTGGCCCACCAACATCAAGACGCATGATCCGGTGTTGCCGCTGCCGGCCTCCTCGCCCTATGCGATGAGCTGACGGTCCGCGCGCAGGTGCTGGCGGTATCGGGGCTCACCAAGCGCTTCGGCGGGTTCCTCGCGGTGAGCCAGGTCTCCTTCGAAGTGGCGGAGGGGGAGATTCTGGGCCTCATCGGGCCGAACGGATCGGGCAAGAGCACGACCTTCAACCTGATCTCCGGCACCTTTCCGCCGAGCGCCGGCTCGATCCGCTTCGCGGGCGCGGAGATCGGCGGGCTCGCCGCGCATCGCGTCTGCCGCATGGGCCTCGCGCGCACCTTCCAGATCCCGCGTCCCTTCCGCAAGCTCTCGATCCTGGAGAACGTGGCGCTCGCCGCCTATTACGGCGGCAAGGGAGCGCTCGGGCGCGCGGAGGCCGAGCGCCGCGCCGCCGAGGCGCTGGCGCTGGTGGGCCTGCCGGGCGACGCCGCGACGACGACCCAGGGTCTCGGCGCCGCCGCGCTGAAGAAGCTGGAGCTCGCCCGCGCGCTCGCCACCGGGCCGAAGCTGCTGCTCGCCGACGAGAGCCTGGGCGGCCTCGACCACGCGGAGATGGAGCGCGCCGCCCGCATGCTGCAGTCGATCCGCGAGAAGCTCGGCATCACCATCATCTGGGTCGAGCACATCATGGGCGTGCTGATGCCCATCGTCGACCGCGTCATCGTGCTGGACCACGGCGAGAAGATTTTTGAAGGCCCACCCGCGGCGGCGGCAAAGGACGCGCGCGTGATCGAGGTCTATCTCGGCAAGCCCAGGGGGTGATGGCATGTCCTCATCTCCATTCCCATTCGTCATGCCCGGCCTTGTGCCACGGCTGTCCGGTTCGGTTTTTGTGGACGGAGTGCATGGCGTTGATTCTACTCGGTCCTGGACGTCGCCAAACGTTCCTGGACACGAGAAGAGGATCATCGCCATGCGGCATGAGAATAGCGTCTTTCATTCAGTTCT
>DATKPX010000125.1:0-3184 GCA_035523855.1 Allostellaceae bacterium | reverse complement strand
CTGGCGAGATCCGCTTCCAGGGTCAAGCCATCACGGGCGCGCATCCGAAGCGGATCGTGGCGGCCGGCCTGATCCAGGTGCCGGAAGGGCGGCGCATCTTCCCGAACATGAGCGTGCGCGAAAATCTCGAGCTCGGCGCCTATCGTCGCGCCCGGGCGCGGCGCCGCCAGAACATCGAGCGGGCTTTCGCCACCTTCCCGCGGCTGCGCGAGCGGTACGGACAGGCGGCCGGGACGCTCTCGGGCGGCGAGCAGCAGATGCTGGCGATCGGCCGCGGCCTCATGGGCGAGCCCAGGCTTCTGATCCTCGACGAGCCCTCCCTCGGCCTCTCGCCGCTGCTGGTCGAGGAGATGTTCGGACTCATCGCACGGATCCGCGACGACGGCATCGCCGTCCTGCTGGTGGAGCAGAACGTGGTGCAGTCGCTCGCCGTGGCCGACCGCGCCTATGTGCTGGAGCATGGCCGTTTCGCCCTCGCCGGCGCGGCGAGCGCGCTGATGGCGGATCCTCGGCTGCGGCAGACCTATCTTGGATTGTGAGCGCATGACGATCGGTATGAGGTACGCATGACACCCCTTTCCTCCCGGCTGCGGCAGCCTGGCATCGTGGTGGCGCCCGGCTGCTACGATGCGCTGTCGGCGCATCTGATCGAGCGCGCCGGATTTTCGGCCGCCTATCTCTCCGGCGCCTCCCTCGCTTATACGCGGCACGCGCGGCCCGATATCGGCCTCATCGACATGGGCGAGGTCGCCGCCACGGTGGCGGTCATCCGTGAGCGCACGGGGCTGCCGCTCATCGTCGACGCCGATACGGGCTTCGGCAACGCGCTCAACGTCATGCGCACCGTCAAGGTGCTCGCCAATCGCGGCGCCTCGGCGATCCAGCTCGAGGACCAGACGACGCCGAAGCGCTGCGGCCATCTCGCCGACAAGCGGCTGATCCCGGCGGCGGAGATGGTGGGCAAGCTCAAGGCGGCGCTCGATGCGCGGCCGAGCGCGGAAATCCTCATCATCGCCCGCACCGATGCGATCGCGGTGGAGGGCTTCGCCGCCGCCCTCGACCGCGCCGAGGCCTATCGGGAGGCCGGCGCCGACCTGCTCTTCATCGAGGCGCCGCGCAGCGACGCGGAGCTCGCCGAGATCTGCGCCCGCTTCCGCGGCCGCGCGCCGCTGATGGCCAATATGGTGGAGGGCGGGCGGACGCCGCCCAAGGAGGCCGGCGAGCTGGAGAAGCTGGGCTTCTCGCTGGTGATCTTTCCCGGCGGCACGGTGCGCGCCCTCGCCCACGCGCTGCAGAGCTATTTCGCCAGCCTCCGCCAGCACGGCAGCACTCAGCCCTGGCGCGACCGCATGCTCGATTTCGACGGTCTCAACGCCGTCATCGGTACGCCGGAGATGCTGGCGCTCGGCCGGCGCTACGACGAGGAGGCGGAGAAGACCGATGCTTGATCCCGTGATGCTCGCCGTCCTCAAGGGCCGGCTGGAGCAGATCGCCGACGAGATGGACGCGACCTTGTTCCGCAGCGCCTTCAACCCTGTCATCGCCGAGGCGCATGATGCCTCGCACGGCCTCTATGACGCCAAGACCGGCGAGACGCTGGTGCAGGGCAAGGCCGGCCTTCCCATCTTCGTCGGCGTCATGGCCTTCGCGGTCAAGGCGGTCATCGACAAAGCAGAGCGCGATGGCGATCTCGCCGAGGGCGATGTCTATCTCTTCAACGATCCCTACGAGGGCGGGACCCATCTCTCCGACTTCAAGCTGGTGCGGCCGATCTTCCGCAACGGGAAGCTCTTCTGCTTCCTCGCCTCGGTCGGCCATTGGCACGACGTCGGCGGCAACGTGCCCGGCAACTACAACCCGATCGCCACGGAGTCCTTCCAGGAAGGCATGCTGATCCCGCCGGTGAAGCTCTACGTGAAGGGCGAGTTCCGCCGCGACATCCTCGACATCGTGCAGGCGAACAGCCGGCAGCCGCTCAGCCTCTATGGCGACCTCAACGGCCAGATCAACGCCCTCGACCTGGGCGTGCGGCGCCTCGTCCAGCTGCTGGAGGAGTACGGCGACGCCACCGTGGCCGAGGGCCTGGCGGAGCTCCGCGCGCGGGCGGCGCGGCAGATGCGCGCCTATCTGGCGGAGCTGCCGGACGGCACCTACTCCGCCGAGGATTTCCTCGACAATGACGGCATCACCGATCAGCCACTGAAGATCGCCCTCGATCTCACCATTGCGGGCGAGCGCATGACCCTCGATTTCTCGCGCTCCTCGCCGCCCTGCGCCGGTCCGCTCAACATCTCCTATTCGACCGCGGCGGCAGCCTGCTACGTCGCCATCAAGCACGTCTTCCGCGACGTGCCGGCCAATGCCGGCGTGCTCGATCCCATCACCTTCGTGATCCCGCCGACGACGCTCCTCAATGTGGGCGCGCCGAAGCCGGTGGGGGGCTATACCGAGACCATCCTGCGCGTCATCGACGTAGTGTTCCGCGCTTTCGCCGAGGTGGCGCCGGAGCGCAGCAACGGCTGCGCCTATGGCACCATCAACGCGCTCTCGATCGCCGGCCACCGCCAGGACGGCCGGCGCTGGGTGATGTTCTCCTTCTTCGGCGGCGGCCACGGCGGCCATCCGCTGGGCGACGGCCTCAATCACGGCAACGCGCCGATCTCCACCGCCACCATTCCGCCGGTGGAGATCCTGGAGGCGGCCTATCCCGTAATGTTCACCCAATGGGCGCTCAGGCCCGACAGCGGCGGGCCCGGCCATCATCGCGGCGGCCTCGGCGCGATCTACGAGGTGGAGCTGCTGGAAGAGCAGGCGGAAGCTTTCCTCTTCGCCGAGCGCGGCAAATACCCGCCCCAGGGCGTCGCCGGCGGCGCCGCCGCGGCGCTCAACCACTTCACCTACACGACCGCCGACGGCACCCACGCGGCGCCGATGGTCTCCAAGATGGTGGGCATCAAGCTCCGCCGCGGCGAGCGGCTGCGCATCGAATCGCCGGGCGGCGGCGGCTACGGCCCGCCGGAATGGCGCGCCGCCACCGACATCGCTCGCGACATGAAGCTCGGCTACGTCACCCGCAAGCACGTCATGCAGCACTATTCGGGGACTGAGAAGAAGTGAGCAAGCCTCGCTGGATCATCGGCGTCGACGTCGGCGGCACCTTCACCGACGTCTTCTTTCTCGACGA
>DATKPX010000124.1:0-6564 GCA_035523855.1 Allostellaceae bacterium | reverse complement strand
CCGGAAGCGCCGTCAATGTCGGCGAGGCCAAGCGACGCACGCGGCTGCTGGCGACGCGCGAAGCGCGGCGCAGCGCCAACAGCGTCCGCCGCCTCCATCATCATGCCGTCCGCACCGACGACATGGAGAAGACGCGCCATTTCTACGAGGACCTGCTGGGGCTGCCGCTGGTGGCCAGCATGAAGGGCGCGATCCGTTCCCCGGACGGCAAGGACATCCCCTTTCTCCATTGCTTCTTCGAGCTCGGCGACGGCAGCAGTCTCGCCTTCTTCCAGCTGGCGCCGGGCAAGGCCGAGCCCGCCGACAGGCTGCCGCGCGACGGCCTCGATCACCACCTCGCGGTTGCCATTCCCGACGCCGGCGAGCTGCTGCGGCTGAAAGGCAGGCTGGACGAGGCCGGCATCGCCAACTGTGGGAGCAATCACGGCTTCTGCTACTCGCTCTACCTGCGCGATCCGAACGGCATGCTGCTCGAGCTCACCACCGACGCGGCGGACGAGCTGGAGCGGACCGAGCCCGCCGCCGCCTCGGCGCACGCGCTGCTGGCGGAGTGGATGACCGGCGATTTCGCGCCCACCGACACCCGCGACCGGCCGATGCCCTTCCCGCTCCCGACCTCGCCGCGCGCGGCGAGCCTGCGGCTGATCCGCGGGATCGAGGCTGGCGAGGACGTGCCGGCGGCCTGGAGCATGATCCGATCAGATTGAACCGGACCATGCTGCAGATTCGATGATCTGATCGCATTTTCCGCGCCGAACCGGGGTCCACTTCGGCGGAAAATTCTCTAGATGCGCTGGTTCTGGCCGCGCAGGAAATCGATGAAGGCGAGCGGCGGCACGCCATTGGCGCAGGCGTCGGCGACCCAGTCCGCCAGCAGGCGGAAGCCGCCGGACTCGATGTTGCCGCCGCTCTTGCGAAAGCTTGCGCCGAGCTGCGCGGCATAGCCCTCGGCCGCTGCCGGCGGCAGGCCGGAGCCGTTGTAGAGCTGCTTCAGGATCTCGTCATCCATCGCGCGGTCGAGCCGGTTGTTGGCGTCGCCGGTCCCGGTCTTCCATTGCGGCCGCTGCAGCAGCGCCGGCGGGCGGCGGTCGCCGGCCGCCACCAGCTTCTCGGCCGTCGCAGGGTCTTCCAGCTTCTTCGTCAGCGCCTGGCCCTCGGGATCCTTCTCCAGGAACTCGACGGCGGCCGTGGTGATGTCGAAGCAGGTCTTCTGCTGCGTCCGGTAGGCCTCGAGCTCGTCGCGGTAGCGCGTCTTGTCCTGGCGGCGCTGCTCGAGCGCCTGCTGGCGGTCGGCGAGCGACGCGCGCAGCGCCTGGGTGCGCTCGCGGATGATCCGGGTCGCCGCCTCGATGCCTTCCGCCGCGACGAGGCGCGCGATGCGGTCGGCGGTTTCCTCGACGAGGCCGCCGGCTTCGGGGTGTGCGTCCGTCAATGCCTTGAGGGAGACGCGCAGCGATCCCGCGAGATGCGCCACCAGGGCCTTGCGCTGCTCCGCCAGCCGGGCGCTGGCGGCAGCGTTGCGCTCCGCCTCCTGCTGCACCTCCGTGAGCTTGCCGATCTCCGACACGAAGCGCTCCACCGGCCTGGTGTCGGGCGCATGCCTCGGCGGCTCGGGCTCCGGCGTCTCCGGCAGGGTCGCGGCATCCGCCGCCGCGGCTGCGTGCGGATCGTAGGCGGTCTCCTCGACCACGCTCGCCGCCCGCGCCGCCGTGTCCATCGCCTGGAGAGCCGCGACGAGATCGGCGGTGGAGGCCGTCAGATCCTGCGCCTGCTGGGAAGGCGGCCGGTCGGCAAGCGCCTTCTCGGCGGCGGTGAGGTTGGCGACCTCCCGATCGAGCAGATCGAGCAGCGCCTGATTGCTGCCGATCCGCTCCACCTCGCCGGCATAGCGCGCCGCGAAGGCGTTGAGGCCGGTGGTCTTGAAATCGATCGCGTTGCCGAAGGTGAGAAGCTGCAGCACCGCAAGGCAGCTGCCGGCCACTTCCAGCAGGGCCAGCACGTGCTCCGTCAGCCCCATGAACTGCCGGCGCGTGCGGCGCCGGCGCAGGACCAGGCGCAGCACGGCGGCGGCAAGGACGGTAACGATGAGGACGATCGCGCTGACGTAGTTCTCGCCGCCGAGCGCGTAGAGCCGGCCGAGACCCTCGGCGATCAGCCGCTCCACCTCGCTCGGCGCGCGCTCGGGCGGATAGAGCGGACCGAGCCGCACCGCGAGCACGCCGAGGATCGCTTCCACCGCGAAGACGACGAGGAGCGCGATCGCGAGCCCGATGAGCGGCGGCGTTCCCGGCGTCTTCCAGAGCCGAGCGAAGGTCGCGCCGCTGAGGAAGACGACCAGCAGGATCGGCGCCGGGCTGGCCCAGGTCAGGCCCATCGCCGTCAGATGCGCGCTCATGAGAGCCGCCGCCACCACGACCAGCACCCACCAGGGCGTCCGCAGCGGGGTCATGAGGGTGTTTCCATCGGAAGCCGGCGCAGCCCTCAGGTCGGGCGAAAGCCGCCGTCGACGGCGAGCGAGACACCGCTGATGTAATTGGCCGCCGCCGAGCAGAGGTAGAGAATGGCGGCGGCGACATCCTCGGGGGCGCCCAGCCGCTTGAACGGCGCCGCCGCGATCATGCCGGCCTCGGTCAAGCTGGAGCCGACGGCGCCGGCATTGCCCATGAACCCGCGCAGCATCGGCGTGTCGACCAGGCCGGGGGACACCTCGTTGACGCGGATGCCGTGCTCGGCGCACTCGACCGCGGCGGCGCGCGTGAGCATGTTGGCGGCGGCCTTGCTGGCGCCGTAGACGCCGTCGCCGCGGAACGCCTTCTCGCCGGCGATCGAGCCGACATTCACGATCGCCCCGCCGCCGCCGGCGCGCATGGCGGCGATCTCGTGCTTGAGGCAGAAGAACAAGCCCTTGGCGTTGGTGTCGAACACCCGCTCGAAATCTTCCGCCGTGTAATCGACGAGGGGTGCGTTGCGATCGAGCCCGGCGCAGTTGGCGGCGACATCGAGACGGCCATGGCGCGCGACGATTTCCGCGACGGCGGCCGCAACCTCGGCCTCGACGGCGACATCGACGGCGCGAAACGTGGCCTCGCCGCCGGCAGCACGGATGAGATCGAGCGTCTTCCGTCCCTCCTCGATACGGCGGCCGACCGCCAGCACCGCCGCGCCCGCCTTGGCGAAGGCAATCGCCGTCGCCCGCCCGATCCCCGAGGTGGCACCGGTGACGAGGGCGGTCTTGCCGGTGAAATCGGCCATGCCGGAGGGTTGCATTGATCGCGCCGCTTCTCAAGCCGCCGATGGGTGGCGGTGGCTAGACGCGCTGCTCGCGCACCAGCCCATCCGCCAGCGCAAGGACGCGATCCATGCGGCGGGCGAGCTCGAGATTGTGGGTGGCGATGAGCGCCGCGAGGCCGGTCTGGCGCACCAGCGCCATTAGCGCGCCCATCACCTCGTCCGCCGTGTGGTGGTCGAGATTGCCGGTAGGCTCGTCGCCCAGCAGCACGCTCGGCCGATTGGCGAGCGCGCGGACAATGGCGACGCGCTGCTGCTCGCCGCCGGAGAGCCGCGCCGGCCGGTGGCTGGCGCGCGCCGCGAGGCCGACGCTCGCCAGCAGCTCGCGCGCCCGCGCGCGGGCAGCGCCGCGCGCCACGCCGGCGATCATCTGCGGCACCATGACGTTCTCGAGCGCGGAGAATTCCGGCAGCAGGTGGTGGAACTGGTAGACGAAGCCGAGCGCGCTCCGGCGCATCGCCGTGCGCTCGTCATCGCCCATCTGGCCGCAGTCGCGCCCGGCGAGCCGCACCTCGCCGCCATCCGGCCGCTCCAACAGCCCCGCGACGTGGAGCAGCGTCGACTTGCCGGCGCCCGAGGGGCCCACCAGGGCCACGATCTCGCCGGGCCTGAGCGCGAGATCGACGCCGCGCAGCACCTGCAGCGTCTCGCCCGCCTGCTTGAAGGTGCGGATGACGCCCCGGAGCTCGAGCGCGGCGGCGCGCGCCTCACTCATACCGGAGCGCTTCCACGGGATCGAGCCGCGCCGCGCGCCAGGCCGGGTAAAGCGTCGCGAGGAAGGAGAGGCCGAAGGCCATGCCCACCACGCTGATCACGTCGGAGGCGTAGACCTGGGCGGGAATGCGGGTGAAGAAATAGATCTCCGCATTGAAGACGTCCACCCCCACCACATCTTGCACGAAGTGCCGGATCTCCTCGATGTGGGTGGCGAATTCGACGCCGAGGACGAAGCCGGCGAAGGTGCCCACGAAGCCGATGCTGGAGCCCGACAGCATGAAGATGCGCAGCACCATGCCGCGGGTCGCGCCCATGGTGCGCAGGATCGCGATGTCGCGCCCCTTGTCCTTCACCAGCATGATCATGCCGGAGATGATGTTGAAGGCCGCCACCACGATGATGAGCGCCAGGATCAGGAACATGACGTTGCGCTCGATCTCGACCGCGTTCATGAAGCTGACGTTGCTCTGCCGCCAGTCGTAGATGCGCGTGCCGGGGCCGGTGATCTGGGCGATGGCGCGGCGCTGGGCGTCGAGATTGTCGGGGTTGGCGGCGAAGACCTCGAGGCTGCTGACCCCCTGCCCGGTCATGAAGAAGAGCTGCGCCGCCGGCAGCGGCATCAGGATGTAGTTGTTGTCGTACTCGTACATGCCGACGTCGAAAGTGCCGGCAATCTTGTAGCTCTTGATGCGCGGCACGGTGCCGAAGGCGGTGGCGTTGCCGTTGGGCGAGAGCAAGGTGATGCTGTCGCCGGGCCGGAGCCCGAGGCGGTAGGCGAGCCGGGTCCCCAGGATCACGCTGTCGTCGCTGAAATCCTTGAGCGCGGCCGGATCGATATGGGATGCCAGCAGCGGCTGGCTGGCGATGTCCGCCGCCCGCATGCCGCGCACCAGCACGCCGGCGGAGGTCCTGGGCGTCGAAGCCAGCACCTGCCCTTCGACGAGGGGCCGCACCGCCACCACGCCCGGCACCTGACGGATCTTCTGGTCGAGATCGTCGAAGCCGTTGATGACCCCGCCATTGGGATAGACGCCGAGATGGCCGTTGATGCCGATGATGCGGCCCACGAACTCGACGCGGAAGCCGTTCATCACCGACATCACGATGATGAGGGTGGCGACGCCGAGCGCGATCCCCAAGAGCGAGAAGATCGCGATGACGGAGACGAACCCTTCCTGGCGGCGCGCCCGGAGGTAGCGGAATGCCACCATCCGCTCGAAGGCGTTGAAGACCATCAGCCGGCCGCCGAGAGCCGGGCGAGCGCCTCTTCCGGCGCGATCTCCTCGCGCTTGCCGGTCTTGCGCTGCTTGAGCTCGACCTTGCCTTGCGCCAACCCGCGCGGCCCCACCACCAGCTGCCAGGGCAGGCCGATCAGATCGGCGGCGGCGAACTTGGCGCCGGGGGATTCGTCGCGGTCGTCGTAGAGCACGTCCACCTTGAGGCTCTGGAGTTTGCGGTAGAGGTCGAGGGCGGCGGAACGGCAGGCCTCGTCGCCGGCGCGGAGGTTGATCAGCGCCACCTTGAAGGGCGCCACCGCCTCCGGCCAGATGATGCCGTTCTCGTCATGGCTCGCCTCGATGATGGCGCCCACCAGCCGCGAGACGCCGATGCCGTAAGACCCGCTCTCGACGGTGATGGTCTCGCCGTTGGGCCCGGCCACCGTGGCGCCCATCGGCTTCGAGTACTTGGTGCCGAAATAGAAGATATGGCCGACCTCGATGCCGCGCGCCTCGACCAGCTGCTCCTTCGGAACGGGGCAGGCCTTGGGGTCGTGCTTGTCGTCGGTGGCGGCGTAGAGCTCGGTCCATTGCTGGAAGACTGGCTCGAGGTCGCTGTCGTAGTCGACCGAGCTCGCGAGAATATCGGTCTCGAGCCAGCGCTTGTCGCAATAGACCGCGCTCTCGCCGGTATCCGCGAGGATGATGAACTCGTGGCTGAGGTCGCCGCCGATCGGACCGGTATCCGCGCGCATCGGAATGGCTTTCAGCCCCATGCGCGCGAAGGTGCGCAGATAGGCCACGAACATCTTGTTGTAGGATTGCTTGGCGCCCTTGGCGTCGAGATCGAAGGAATAGCCGTCCTTCATCAGGAACTCGCGCCCGCGCATGATGCCGAAGCGCGGCCGGACCTCGTCGCGAAACTTCCACTGGATGTGATAGAGCATCTTCGGCAGATCGCGGTAGCTCTTGAGGCTGGCACGGACGATCTCGGTGATCTGCTCCTCGTTGGTGGGGCCATAGAGCATCTCGCGCTCGTGGCGATCGACGATGCGCAGCATCTCCTTGCCGTAATCGTCGTAGCGGCCGCTCTCCTTCCAGAGCTCCGCCGGCTGGATCGTCGGCATCAGCACTTCCTGGGCGCCGGCGCGGTCCTGTTCCTCGCGCACGATCTGCTCGACCCTCTGCAGCACGCGGAAGCCCAGCGGCAGCCAGGAATAGATCCCGGCGCTCGACTGCCGGATCATGCCGGCGCGCAGCATCAGCCGATGCGAGACGATCTGCGCCTCGGTCGGGTTCTCCTTGATGAGCGGCAGGAAATAGGCGGAAAGACGCATGGGAC
>DATKPX010000123.1:0-3407 GCA_035523855.1 Allostellaceae bacterium | reverse complement strand
CGAAGGCGCGCGGCATCGCGACGCTGTTCGACAACACCTGGTCCGCGCCGCTCTTCTTCCAGCCGCTGAAGCACGGGATCGACATCTCGATCATCGCCGGCACCAAGTACATCGTCGGCCATTCCGACGCGATGATGGGCTTCGCCGTCGGCAGCGGGAGCAGCTTCCTGGCGGTGCGCCAGGCGGCGGCCGAGCTCGGCTACCATGCGGCGCCCGATGACTGCTACCTCGCCTTGCGCGGCCTGCGCACCGCCGGCGTCCGCATGCGGCACCAGGAGCAGCAGGCACTCAAGCTAGCGGCCTGGCTGCAGGGGCGGCCGGAGGTCGAGCGCGTGCTGCATCCGGCGCTGCCGGGCCATCCCGGCCACGAGTTCTGGCGCCGCGACTTCACGGGATCCTCCGGCCTCTTCAGCATCGAGCTCAGGCGCGACACGCCGCCGGCGGCGATCTCGGCCATGCTCGACGGCATGGAGCTCTTCGGCATGGGCGCGAGCTGGGGCGGCTATGAGAGCCTGATCCTGCCCTCGCATCCCGAGCGCATGCGGACGGCGACGCCCTGGACCGGCGGGCCGGTGCTCCGCCTCCATGCCGGCCTCGAGGACATCGGCGACCTCATCGCCGATCTCGAGCAGGGCTTCGCGCGGCTCGCGGCCGCCCGCTAGGCGCCCCGCTCGCTCATGCCGCTCACCCCCTTCGAGACCGGCGCGCTTTTCCTCAGCCTCCAGGTCTCGGCGGTGGCGGTCATCGTGAGCCTGCTCCCGGGCGTTGCCATCGCCTGGCTCCTGGCGCGCCACCGCTTTCCCGGCAAGACGCTGGTCGACGGCGTCATCCACCTGCCGCTGGTGCTGCCGCCGGTGGTGGTGGGCTATGCGCTGCTGGTCCTGCTTGGTCGCGATGGCATGGTCGGCGCCTGGCTGCACGACGCGCTCGGCGTCACCTTCGCCTTCAACTGGAAGGGCGCGGCGCTCGCCTCGGCGGTGATGGCGTTTCCCCTGCTGGTGCGGCCGATCCGCCTGTCGCTCGAAACCGTCGATCGCGGGCTGGAGACCGCCGCCCGCACGCTCGGCGCCGGCCGGGCGCGCGTCTTTCTCACGGTGACCCTGCCGCTGGCGGCGCCGGGCCTTCTCGCCGGCGCCATCCTCGCCTTCGCGCGCGGCTTCGGCGAGTTCGGCGCCACCCTCACCTTCGTCTCCAGCATCCCCGGCGAGACGCAGACCTTGCCGCTGGCGCTCTATAGCCTCGTGCAGCCGCCGAGCGATGAGGCAGCGGCGATGCGGCTGCTGGCGATCTCCGTCCTGCTGTCGCTGGCATCGCTCGCTGCTTCGGCGGTGATCGCCCGCCGCGCCGACCGGCGGGTCGGGAGCGCGACGTGATCGAGATCGACGTCGAGAAGCGCCTTGGCGATTTCCAGCTCGCCGCGCAACTCAGCGCCGAGGCCACCGGCATCGTCGCGCTCTTCGGCCGCCCCCGCTCCGGCAAGACCAGCCTCGTCAATGCCCTCGCCGGCCTGATCCGGCCGGATCGCGGCCGCATCGCGATCGCCGGCGACATGCTGTTCTCCAGCGCCGAGGGCATCGATCGCCCGCCGGAGCGGCGCCGGCTTGGCTATGTCTTTCGGGAGGGCCGCCTCTTTCCGCATTACTCCGTGCGCGGCAACCTCGCCTACGGGATGCGGCGCACCGCCGCGCTCGGCCTCGACGCGGTGGTGGAGCTGCTCCGCCTCGCGCCGCTGCTGCAACGGCGGCCGCACGAGCTCTCGGGCGGCGAGCGGCAGCGGGTGGCGATCGGCCGCGCGCTGCTTACGGATCCGCGCCTCCTGGTGATGGACGAGCCGCTGGCGCCCCTCGATCTCGACCAGCGTGCCGAGATCCTGTCCCTCATCGAGCGGCTCCGCGACCGTCTCCCCATTCCCATCCTCTATGTGAGCCAGGAGATGGAGGAGATCGTGCGCCTCGCCGACGCGCTGGCGCTGATGTCCGAGGGGCGCATCGCCGCCGTCGGGTCGCTGGAGGATCTCACCAGCCGCCCTGGTATCCGCGCCCTCACCGGCGGCTTCGAGGTCGGGGCGTTGATCCGCGCCACCGTCGCCGGCGCCGACCTCAGCCATGGCCTCAGCGAGCTCAGCTTCGCCGGCGGACGGCTTCGAGTGCCACATCTCGGCCTGACCCTCGGCACGCCGGTGCGCGCCCGGATCCGGGCCCAGGACGTGGCCCTGGCGCTGGCGCCGCCGAAGGGCCTCTCGATCCTCAATGTCTTTGCCGGCCGGGTGCTGGAGGTGGCGGAGGATCAGGGCGCCATGGTCGATGTCCGCCTCGATATCGGGCAGGCGGACCGGCCGGTGGCGCTCTGGGCGCGCGTCACTCGCCGGTCCGCCCATGAGCTCGGCCTCGAGGCCGGCAAGCCTCTCTTCGCCCTGGTCAAATCGGTCGCGCTCGACCGCATGGGGTTGGGCACCGGCAGCCCGATGGGCAAGGCCGACGGCCTATAGTTCGACCATCTGTTTCTGCTTGTCGCGAGTTGTTGCGAATGACTTGCAATTGTAATGCGATTGCCTCTTAATAACAAACCGCACCCGTTCCGCGGTCTTGTCGATGGAGGCTTCATGCTGAGAGACACCGGCATCTACCTGTTCCCTGGTCGCGCCACGGCGGCGTGACGCACGATGCCGGACAGCCCGCCCCGGGAGACGCGTCTGCCGCCGCCCGCCGCCGATCGGCCGGTCATCTCCAGCCGTGATCTGCTCGCCGGACAGCGCGAGGTGATCATCCGGCACGGCCAGGACCTCTATCGTCTCCGTCTCACCAGCAGCAACAAGCTCATCCTGATCAAATAGCCCGCCCGGGCGATCACCGACCCAAGCGCTCTCTCCCCAGCAGCCAAGCCAGCCAGTCCCGAGCGGACGGAAGCCAGCCAGGAATGCTTCCTCCCACCCGCTCACAAGGACCTGGTCATGGCACGCTCTCCGCACCTTCCGCTTCCCCTCGCCGCATCTGCCCGACAGCGCCTCGCGCGCCGCCTCGTCGCCGGCACCGCGATCGGACTCGTGCTGGCTTCCGGCGGCGTGAAATCCGCCCGGGCGCAGGCGCAAGACACGCCCGCGCTGCAGCTGCCGCCGCTCTCGGTCGAAGGCGCCTCGCCGGAGACCGGCTACAAGACCGACCAGCCCTCGCTGCCGAAGCTGACGGAGCCGCTGCTCGACACGCCGCAATCGATCGACGTGGTGCCGAAGCAGTACATGCAGGATCGCGGCATCAACAACATCAACGATGCCGTCCGCAGCGTGCCCGGCATCAGCCTCGCCGCCGGCGAGGCGGGCGCCCAGGGCAACAGCCTGACGCTGCGCGGCTTCACCACCCGCAACGACATCTTCCTCGACGGCATGCGCGATTTCGGCAGCTACTACCGCG
>DATKPX010000122.1:0-2798 GCA_035523855.1 Allostellaceae bacterium | reverse complement strand
GGCGGCGAGCGCGTTCGCGGCGGCCGCGCCGGTGACGCCGATGGCGCCGACGGCCTGGGGGTGATCCCAGGGAAGTGCGCCCTTGCCGGCCTGGGTCTCAGCCACCGGTATGCCGTGGCGCTCGGCGAAATCGGCGAGCGCGTCCGAGGCGCGCGAGTAGTGCACGCCGCCGCCGGCGACGATGAGGGGCGTCTGGGCGCGCGCCAGCACCGCGGTGGCGTCGGCGAGCTGCGCCGGGTCCGGCGGCGATCGGCGGGAGCGCCAGTGGCGCAGCCGGAAGAATTCCTCGGGGTAGTCGTAGGCCTCCGCCTGCACGTCCTGCGGCAGCGCCAGGGTCACCGGACCGCACTCGGCGGGATCGGTCAGCACCCGCATCGCCTGCGGCAGGCTCTGCAGGATCTGCTCCGGCCGCGTGATCCGGTCCCACCAGCGCGAGACCGGCCGGAAGCAGTCGTTCACCGAGACCGTGGGATCGCCGAAGCTCTCGATCTGCTGCAGCACCGGATCGGGCCGCCGCCCGGCAAAGACATCGCCCGGCAGCAGCAGCACCGGCAGCCGGTTGGCATAGGCTACCGCGGCGGCGGTCACCATGTTGGTGGCGCCCGGGCCGATCGAGGTGGTGCAGGCCATCATGCGGCGGCGCCGGCTCTGCTTGGCGAAGGCCACGGCGGCGAGCGCCATCGCCTGCTCGTTATGGGCGCGGAGCGTCGGCAGGGCGTCGCGCACCTCGTGGAGCGCCTCGCCTAATCCCGCGACGTTGCCGTGGCCAAAGATCGCGAAAACGCCGGCGAAGAGCGGCACCTCGTGGCCGTCGATCTCGCCGCGCTGGGCCAGGAGGAAGCGCAGCAGCGCCTGTGCCATGGTGAGGCGAAGGGTGCTCATGACTTGTCCTCCTGTCCGCTTTGTTGTTTCGTTCTTGCCCCGAGTATAGGCGAAGGCGCGCCCATGATCAGCTTCTGCCAGTTCGGCGCCGGACGGATCGGCCAGATCCATGCGGAGAACATCGCCCGGCATCCTCGCGCTCGCCTCCGCACGGTGGTGGACGTGAACCCCGCCGCCGCCAAGGCGCTCGCCGATCGCTATGGCGCGGCGGTCGGCGACCCCGCCAAGGCGCTCGCCGATCCCGCCATCGACGCCGTCCTGATCGCCAGCTCCACCGACACGCATTCAGCGCTGGTGGAGGCGGCGGCCCGGGCGGGGAAGCCCGTCCTCTGCGAGAAGCCCCTCGATCTCGACCGCAAGCGCGCGGAGGCCTCTCTCGCGGTGGCGGAGAAGGCCGGCATCACTCTGATGCTGGGCTTCAACCGCCGCTTCGACCCCAACTTCGCCAAGCTGCAGCAGCAGCTCCGCGCCGGCCGCATCGGCAAGCTGGAGATGCTGACGATCACCAGCCGCGATCCCGGCCCGCCCCCCCTCGACTACGTCAAGGTCTCCGGCGGCCTCTTCCGCGACATGATGATCCACGATTTCGACATGGCGCGCTGGCTCCTGGCCGAGGAGCCGGTCTCCGTCTTCGCCGCCGCCAGCTCCCTGGTCGATCCCGCGATCGGCGCCGCCGGCGACGTCGACACGGCGGTGGTGACTCTCAAGACCGCCGCCGGCACCCTCTGCCAGATCACCAACAGCCGCCGCGCCACCTACGGCTACGACCAGCGCATCGAGGCGCTGGGCTCGGGCGGCATGCTGCGCGCCGGCAACGTCGTCGAGAGCACGCTGGAATTCGCCGGTGAGAGCGGCGTCGTCTCGGAGAAGCCGCTGCACTTCTTCCTCGAGCGTTACGCCTCAGCCTATCGCCACGAGCTCGACCACTTCATCGAGTCAGTCGAGCAGCGGAAGCCGCCGATGGTCGGCGGCAAGGACGGCGTGCGGGCGCTGGTGCTGGCGGAAGCGGCGCTCGAATCCTCGAAGAGCGGGCGGGCGGTGGCGGTCTAGATTTCTCGAAGGGTTCGGCCATGAGCAGCGAGTTCGGCGCGCCGCCCAAGACCGGGTGGGCGAAGATGGTAAGCGAGCTTCACGTCGAGAACCTAGACGCGAGCCTGGCGTTCTGGCGGGAAATCCTGGGCTTCGCGATCGCATTTCAGAGGCCGGCGGAGCGCTTCGTCTATCTCGAGCATCCCGAAGGCCACCAGGTCATGCTCTGCGAGAAGAACGGCAGGTTCGAGACGGGTCCGCTCGACCCGCCGCTCGGGCGCGGGGTGATGTTCCAACTCTACTTCGCGAGCATCGACCGGCCTCTCGCCCCTGTCGCCGCCATGAAATGGCCGCTCTACATGGCCCCGAGAGAGATCTGGCGCCGCGTCGGCGACCGCGAGGAAGGGCAGCGCGAATTCTTCGTGCAGGACCCTGACGGCTACTTGATCATGGTGGCGGAGATTCTTGGCGAGCGTTCGCTGGAATAGGTAAACTTCGGTAGGTTTGCCAGCCAGCGTTCGAGGCGTGATCCGAAGGCCCTTGTCGATGAGCACGCTTGGGAGAAGTTTGAGACCGCCTTTTAATGCTGCGCGACGCTGCTTTCGATTCATGGTGCCTTCCAGTGCTACAAGTGCTCCACGAAGTCAATTCTGTTGCGCCTCATGGGCGTTGGCGGCAGCATCGGGATAACCCATGTGTTCGGCGGATTCCGGTGACAGTTTATTTTTCTTATCGTTTAGCCTCAGGCGGATTGAAAAAATAATTGCGCACCGTCGTTACGTACCGATTAGGGTTCGGCATTGTTCTTCCGCATGGCCTCTGACCAAAATCGGATCTCTTTGATGGGTCGCCAGGGTTTTGCGGACCATCCGTCGCGCTCTCGCTCG
>DATKPX010000121.1:0-6624 GCA_035523855.1 Allostellaceae bacterium | reverse complement strand
TCGTCGAGACCGTGGGCGTCGGCCAGTCGGAGACCGCGGTCGCCGATCTCGTGGACATGTTCCTGCTGCTGCTGTCGCCCGGCGGCGGCGACGATCTGCAGGGCCTCAAGAAAGGCATCGTCGAGCTCGCCGACCTCATCCTCGTCAACAAGGCGGACGGCGACTTGAAGGCCGCGGCGGCGCGCGCCGTCGCCGACTACCGCCACGCGCTGCGCCTGCTGCGGCCGCCAGCGCCCGGCTGGACCGCGGAAGTGCACGGCGTCTCGGCGCTGACCCGCGAGGGCTTGCCGGAGATCTGGGACCTGGTCGAGCGGCACCGCGCGGTGATGGCGAAGAGCGGCGAGCTCAGCCGCCGCCGCGCCGATCAGGCCCGCGCCGCCCTCTGGCGCGAGATCGGCGAGGGTCTGCTGGACGCGTTCCGCGCCAGCAAGTCGATCGCGGCGAAGCTCGGCGAGATCGAGGCTGAGGTGGCGGCGGGAAAGGAGAGCTCGCTCGCCGCCGCGCGACGCCTGCTGGACGCGTTCCTGAGGCGGAAGGGGTGAATCGATCAGCGCCCTCGCTCTCGCCTCCGCTAGCGCGGCGGAGGGGGCCTAGCTTCCCGGCGGGAAGACCTCTGCGATCTGGAAGGCTTTCGAGGTGACGAGCCATTTCCCGTCGATGCGATGGAAGACGAGGTGATCGACGAAGCCGGTCTGGCCGATGCGCACGCGGAGCTTGGCAGTCGCGAGGTCGGGCGCGGTGCGGTCGATGCCGAGGATCTCCTGGTCGCGGGGGGATTTGAGGGCGGCGGGTGACGGCCGGCCGCGCATCACGGCGCGGAATTCGGCGGCCGACCAGACGACCAGCTTTCCTTCCCGCATCCCATGGATCAGCGCGGCACCGTGGAAGACATCTGGGAAGCGGCTGTCCTCCGCGTCGTACATGAGATCGAAATACCCGTCGATCGCCGCTGCGATGGCTTGGCCCTGGTCCATTCCCGTCTCCGTCAGGGGCTGTGCGAGAAATCTCCGGGACAGTGGCGCGGAGAAAGCCAGGATGCCATCCTTCGGACTGTCATTTCATGGATGACCGGGAGGCATCGGCGATGAGCGAGATCGACGGGCGGCTGGTCGACGGCCTGGTGGTGCTGGCGGCGGTGGCGGAGGCGCGCAGCTTCGGCAAGGCCGCGCGCCGCCTGCGCATGACGCAATCCGGCGTCAGCCGGGCGATCGCCAAGCTCGAAACCAGGCTCGGCGCCAGGCTCGTTCACCGGACGAGCCGCGCCGTGGAGCTCACCGACGAGGGACGCGCGCTCTCGGAGCGGGTCGGCGAGCATCTGACGGGCCTCGGCGAGGCCGCGGCAGAAACCGCGAAGGCGCAGGAGGCAGTCCGCGGCCGGCTCCGGATCAATCTGGATCCGCTGTTCTCGCGCATGGTGCTGTCGCCCAATCTGAGCCGGTTCCTGCTGCAGAATCCAGAGCTGGAGCTGCGCATCGAGACCCGCGACCGCATCGCGGACCTCGTCAGCGACGGCTTCGACATGGCGGTGCGCTTCGGCGAGCCGAAGCTGTCGGCGCTGATCGCCCGCTGTCTGTTCCGGCCGCGTGTCCTCACGGTCGCCGCGCCGGCCTACGTCGACCGCCATGGCAGGCCCGGCCACCCTCAGGATCTCGCGGGCGAGGCGCACCAATGCATCCTCGCCATCGATCCCGCGACGGGCCAGCCCTTCGACTGGGAATTCTGGCGCGGCGACGAGAGAATTTCGGTGACGGTCAATGGACGCCTGACCGTCACCGATTCAGGAACCAAGCTCGGCGCCTGCCTCGCCGGTTTCGGGATCGCCCAGGTGATCGACCTCGGGCTTGAGCAGTATTTCGCGAGCGGCGCGCTTATAAGCCTGTTCGCGGACTGGTCGGAGGAGCGCTTTCCGCTCTACGTCTACTATGCCTCGCGCAGGCACGTGCCCGCGAAGGTGAGGAAGTTCATCGATTTCCTCGTGGAGTCCCTCGGCACATCGCCAGGGCGCGGCACTGCGGTGGCGAGCGATGCTGCCGTCGCCGTCGCGGCGTCCGCTTAGCGCGAACCGGGCGCGCAGGGCGCCTATCGGCCGTTCTCGATCCGGTATCTGAGCAGCATGGCGCCGCCTTCCAGCGCCTCGCTGCTCGCGAGCGACATCGCCGTGACGGGGGCGCGCTGATCGGCTTCGGAGTCCGTGGAGTCGAAGACGCTGGGCGCGCCCTTGGCGCCGTCCACCGCCGGGCAGAGGATCAGATGGAGCTCGTCGACGAGGCCCGCGCGCAGGAAGGCGCCATTGGCGCCGCCGCCGCCTTCGAGCAGCAGCCGCTTTACGCCGAGCTCGCGATTGAGGATGTCCAGTGTCGCCGCGAGATCGATCCCGGATTTCCCGGCGAAGATGTAGGAGACGCCCTCGCCGCGCAGGCCCGCCAGATGCGCGTCGGAAACTGATTCGGCAAGCACCACCACGATCGGATCGCCGCCGATATCCGAGCGGCCCCAGGCGATCTTGCCCTGAGCGTCGAGCACGATGCCATAGGCCCTGGCGTCGCGCCGGGCGAACCAGGGCGCGCGTGGAAAAATCTCGTTCGCGGAGGCGGGATAGGGCTTGCCTTTGGCGAATTCCTGGCCGGTGACGCGGCCGATCAGCCACGCGTCGCCGGCGAGCGTGTCATGCACCCGCTCGAAGAGGTTTCCGGCCGCTCCTTTCGGGCGCCAGCGGCTCGAGAGCGTCCGGCCGTCGACGCTCGCGGCCATGAGGCAGATGACGTGCGGTTTCATGCGAAGCTCCTCTCGGGATAGCCGATCGACCTCAGTCGAGAATCGCCACTGCCCGCGTCCAGCCGGCGGAAGCGCCGCGGATCTTCACGGGAAAGCAGCTCACCCGAAATCCGGTCGCGGGGAGCGCCTCGAGGTTATGCAGCTTCTCCAGATGGCAGTAGCCGATCTCGCGGCCGGCCTTGTGGCCTTCCCAGATCAGGCCGGCATCGCCGGTGGCGCCGTATTTCTCCCGCGTGTGGATGAAGGGCGCGTCCCAGCTCCAGGCGTCGGTGCCGGTGACGCGGACACCGCGCTCCAGCAGGTAGAGCGTCGCCTCGCGCCCCATGCCGCAGCCGGCGGCGACATAGTCGGGCTTGCCGTAGGCAGAGCCGGCGCGGGTGTTCACCAGCACGATGTCGAGCGGCTTGAGAGTGTGGCCGATGCGCTCGAGCTCCGCCTCGACATCGGCCGCGGTCACCACGTCGCCGTCGGGCCGCGCGCGGAAATCGAGCTTGATGCCGGGCTGCAGGCACCAGTCGAGCGGCACCTCGTCGATGGCGATCGCCCGCTCGCCGCGGTTCATGGTCGAGTGGAAGTGATAGGGCGCGTCGAGATGGGTTCCGTTATGGGTCATGAGCCGCACCCACTCGATCGCCCAGCCCTCGCCGTCCGGCAGGTCCTGCTCCCGGAGGCCGGGGAAGAACTGCACGATGTCGGCGGCGGTCTTCTTGTGGGTGAGGTACTCGATCTTCGGTCCGTAGCCCGGCGGGTCGGAGACCACGTCGTTCTCGAGATGCATGGAAATGTCGATCAGCTTCTGCGCCATCGGGATCCTCGCTGTGCCGCCGCGCGCGGTGATAGCACGACGGCCGCGGCCGAGGCTGTCGCGAAATCGTGAGATCTAGCGCCGGCGCCGGCTGGCGAAATGCTCGCGCGCGCAGGCGATGAGGGCCTCGGCGGCGCGGGTCGGCCGCGCCTGGGCGGGCCGGGCGAGGGCGATGCGGAGCGGCGGGCAATCCTCGGCGAGCGGGCGGCAGGCGAGCGCGCTGCCGTCATAGGCGCGATCGCCCTCGGGCCGGATGTTGAGGAGGCCGATGCCGTGGCCGCTCGCCACCAACCCGCGCACCATCTCCAGCGACGGCGTCGCGTAGCGGATCTGCGGCTCGAGGCCGTAGGCGAGGAAGATCGCGCGGAAATACTCGCGGCTGTGCGGCAGGTCCAGCAGCACGAAGGGCTCTCCGGCGAGGGCGCGCAGCGCGACGCGGCGGCGCTCGGCGAGCGGATGCTTCGCCGGCAGCAGCGCATAGGGCTTGTGGGCGGCAAGCGGCTCCAGAACCAGGTCGGCGCCCAACGCCAGGTCGTAGAGCAAGGCCAGCTCGATGGTGCCGTCCGCCAGCATGCGGCGGAGCTCTTCGATGTCGCCTTCATGGAGCTGCAGCGTGACGTCGGGATGGAGCGCCGCAAAGCGCGCCAGCAGGCTGGGGAGGTAGTAGGGAGCGAAGGTGACGAAGTATCCCAGATGCAGCTCGCCGCGGAGCGGCTGGCCCGCGCCGGCGACGGCGGATCCCAGCTCCTCCGCATGGGCGAGGAGGCCGCGCGCCTCGGCGAAGAGCTGCCGGCCGGCGGGCGTCAGGGTCAGGCCGCGGGCGTGGTGGCGCAGGAAGAGCTGGGTGCCGAAGACCTGCTCCAGATGCGCGATCGCGGTCGAAACCGAGGGCTGCGAGACATTGAGCCGCTCCGCCGCCGCGGTGACGCTGCCGCGCTCCGCCGCCGCGGCGAAATAACCGAGCTGCTTCAAGGTGTACTGGATCAAGATTTCCGATCCCGTTTCTCAACGGACTATATTTCTCCGATCCTGTCCGGCCAAGCGCGATCGTCCGCAACTTGGCAACGATGGGCTGCCGGGAGTCGTCAATCCAGATCGTGACGGCGCCGCGCGCCGGCTCAGCGGCTCCGGCGGCGCGCCACGGAATCCGCCACCACGCAGAGGATCTCGTACATGAGGGTGGCGCCCACCAGCGCGGTGTTGCCGGTGGGATCGAAGGGCGGCGCCACCTCGACGACATCGCCGCCGACCAGGTTGAGGCCCTTGAGGGCGCGCAGCATCAGCTGTGCCTCAACGACGGTGATGCCGCCGCATTCCGGCGTGCCGGTGCCGGGGGCGAAGACCGGATCGAGCCCGTCGACGTCGAAGCTGATGTAGGTCGGGCCGTCGCCGACGATCTTGCGCGCCTCCTCGATCACCGATCGGGGACCGCGCTCGTAGAACTCCTCCATGTAGACGACGCGCATGCCGCTGTCGTGGCTGAACTTCCAGATGTCGGGATCGTTGACGGCGCCGCGGATGCCGATCTGCACCGTGCGCTTGGGATCGAGCACGCCTTCCTCGACGGCGCGGCGGAAGGGAGCCCCGTGATGGAACTTGGAGCCGAGATAGTCGTCGCCGGTATCGCAATGGGCATCGAAGTGGATCATGCCGACCGGCCGTCCCTTGGCGATGCCGCGCATCACCGGCAAGGTCACCGAGTGGTCGCCGCCGGCCGAGACCGGCACCACGCCGGCCTTGTGCAGCTCGGCATAGAAGGCCGCGATCTCGTTGAGGGCGCCGGTGAGCTCGAAGGGCTTCTCCACCCAGGCGTCGCCGATGTCGTGCACGCGGCAGAGCGCGTAGGGATCGATGCGGGTCGCCTGGTTGACCCGCCGCATCAGGCTCGACTGGTTGCGGATCTCGCGGGGGCCGTGGCGCGCGCCCGGCCGGTTGGTGACGCCGCCGTCGAAGGGGATGCCGACCAGGCCGATATCGACCTTGGAGAGGTCCTCCGCAAAGGGCGTGCGCATGAAGGTGGGAATGCCGAGGTAGCGCGGCCGCACCATGGGATCGGCGAATTCGGGATAGGAATACTCTCGCTTCATGGGAGGCGCCCTTCGCCTGCGAGGGATGGGGCGCCAGCATACGCTGGGGCCGCCGAGACCGGCGAGGGGAATCCATTTTCCGCCGCTCCGGCACCGCGGCGGGCGAGAGGGATGCGCCGAGTCGCGCCGGCAGGCCACGCTCAATTGCATGCGGGCTGAGTAGACTCAACCCATCGTCGATTGCCCATCTGATGAGCAGCGGGTGCCGCGCCAAGATTGCCCCGACTGCCGCTGTTCCTGGGGTCCGTTCGGAGGATCGGCCCTCCCATTAGGGCTATGAGGCGCCTCCTTTTTGCGTGGCGATCACAGCTTGGCCACATTCGTTTCATGGGCAGGCCACATTCTCTCGCCAAGGTCGATGCTCCCAGGTTGCAAGAGGAGGGTGTCGAGCCATGATCGAAGTCACCGACCAGATCAGTGAAGTCGCGACCAAGCCGACGGCGGCGTTGAATGCGTCCCTCTCGACGGGACCCGTCGCCGCCATCCGGTCCACGCGGATCGTGCTGGTGGACGACGAGGATGAATTCCGCGAATCACTGGGGCTGAACCTGGAGGACGAGGGCTTCGGCGTCGCTCACTTCGCCAGCGGCGCGGCGGCGGTGCAGTATCTGACCTCGGGCGCCAGCGCCGACGTCATCCTGCTGGACTGGCGCATGCCCGGCATGAACGGGCTCGAGATGCTGCGCGAGCTTCGCCAGCATGGCATCGCGACACCGGTGATCTTCCTCACCGGCCTCGGCGACGATGTCTACGAGGAGGCGGCGCTCGCGGGCGGCGCGGTCGACTTCATCGACAAGTCGCGCCGCCTCTCGATCCTCCTGAAGCGGCTCCATCTCATCATCGAGAGCCGCCGCTCGCGCGCCGAGCCGACGGCCGAGCAGCCCGAGACGATCGAGGTCGGCAACCTGATGCTGCGCCAGGATACCAGCCGGGCCGATTGGCGCGCGCAGGAGCTGG
>DATKPX010000120.1:0-2738 GCA_035523855.1 Allostellaceae bacterium | reverse complement strand
CCGGCGAGCGCAAGGTGCTGGAGATGATCGAGCGCTTCGGCGCCGATGTCTTCCGTGAGGGCATCCAAGACCTCCTTGGCTATGCCGAGCAGCAGGCCCGTCACGTCATCGGCAAGATTCCCGACGGCGAGTATTTCTTCGCCGACTACATCGACGAGGACAGCGTCAGGGGATATCCCTGCCGGATCGCGGTGAACCTGATCGTCAAGGGCGGCGAGCTGGTGCTCGACTTCTCCGAGAGCGATCCGCAGCTCACCTCCTCCATCAACGTGCCGACCGGCGGCGATCCGCGCCACACGCTGCTGATGGTGCCGGTGATCTACACGCTCTATACGCTCGACAAGTCGATCCTGCTGAACGCCGGCCTGCTGCGCGCCACCTCGGCGGTGCTGCCCAAGGGCTCGGTGCTGAATCCGGTCTACCCGGCGGCGGTCGGCATGCGGAGCCTCACCTGCATGCGGCTCCAATCGACGGTGTTCGGCGCCTTCGCCCGCGCGCTCCCCCAGGTGTTGCCGGCGGCTTGCGGCGACGGCGGGCCGCTGATCAATCTCCGCACCACCGACACCCGCACCGGCCGCAAGCTCATGGCCAACCTCGATCCGATCACCGGCGGCGGCGGCGGCACCTCGTTCCGCGACGGCACCGAGGGCTCCGGCGCCAATTTCGCCTTCCTCAAGAACACGCCGGTGGAGATCAACGAGGCCGAGGTGCCGGTGAAGATCCTCCGCTACGGCCTCGCGCCCGATTCCGGCGGCGCCGGCCGCCACCGCGGCGGCACCGGCACGACGCTGGAGTTCCAGGTCTCCGCCCCTGATACGGTGGTGACCGCGCGCAACCGCGACCGCAGCCGCTTCACCCCCTGGGGCAGCTGCGGCGGCGAGGCCGGCAAGGCCTCGGAGTTCCTGCTCAACCCCGGCACCAACCACGAGGTGAACCTCGGCAACACCGACGTGGTGACGGTGCAGCCCGGCGACATCATCCGCATCACCTCGGCGGGCGCCGGCGGCTGGGGCGATCCCTTCGAGCGCGAGACGGAGCGCGTGCTCGACGACGTCCGCCGCGGCTTCGTCTCTCCCGCCAAGGCCGAGTCCGAATACGGCGTCGTCATCCGCAACGACGCCGTCGATGCGAAGGCGACAACGGAGCGCCGCACCCTCAAGAAAGGTCATGACGGCTTCGGCTTCAACCAGGCCTGGCTCGACTACGAGTCCGTCTGGACGCGCCCCAACTATGCGCGGCTCGCCGTGCTCCTGCGCAAGCTGCCGGTGGAGTGGCGCTTCTTCATCAAGCACCGCGTTTTCGAGGCGATGGCGGCGCTCCCCGCCGCCGAGCGCACCGGCAACGGCGACGAGGTGGAGCGGATCTTCGAGCGCGTGACCGCGCAGTATCCGCAGCTCAAGGCGGGCGCCGAGGCGGCGGACTGAACCTTACGCGCGCTTCCTGAGATAGGCCTCCGCCAGCTCGACGAGGCGCTCGCGGCCGAAGCTCGGGTCGTGGCCGCCATGCACCACGCGCACCGGCAGCGCGCGGATCCGCTGCATGGTGCGGACGTAATCGGGAATGTCCGAGCCCATGAGATCGTCGAGCAGCGGCCCGTCATAGATGGCATCGCCCGAGAAGAAGACACCGCTCGCCTCCTCCCAGAGACCGATGCTGCCCGGCGAATGGCCGGGAAGATGCAGCACCTCGAAGCTTCGGTCGCCGAGATCGATGACGTCGCCCTCTTCCAGGAGCCGCGTCGCCGGCGCGGGCTTCACCGCATAGCGGCGCACGTCGTAGCCGGCCCTCGGATATGCCAGCAGATACTCCTCCGGCACCTCGTAGCCGGCGCGCTCGAGGCTCTCGACGTAGTCGGCGCCGCGCTCGCGCGGACGGAGCGTCACCTCGGTGTTGCCGCCGGCGAGCCGCCCGCCCTCGGCGCGGTGCACGAGGCGCTCGGTGAACTCGAACATGCCGCCGGCGTGGTCGAGATGCGTGTGGGTCGCCAGCGCGGCGAGCGGCTTCAGGAAGAGGTCGCGCGCCGCCTCGGCGAGGCTCGCGACGCCGAGCCCGGTATCCACCAGCAGATCGCGGTCGCGCCCGCGCACATGCCAGATGTTGCAGCGGAGCACCGCGTGCACATGCGGCTCCCAGAGCAGCGTGATGCCGTCATCGACGCTCCGGCGCTCGAACCAGCGGTCGGCGATCTGGACGCTCATGCCGTGTCACCCCACCTCGAACTTGATCCCCTGCGCCAGCGGCAAGGCGCCGGAGAAGTTGATCGTGTTGGTGGCGCGGCGCATGTAGGCCTTCCAGGCGTCCGAGCCGGATTCGCGGCCGCCGCCGGTCTCCTTCTCGCCGCCGAAGGCGCCGCCGATCTCGGCGCCGCTCGGCCCGATGTTGACGTTGACGATGCCGCAGTCGCTGCCGGCGGCGCCCATGAAGCCCTCGGCCTCGCGGAGATCGTTGGTGAAGATGCTGGAGGAGAGGCCCTGCGCCACCTCGTTGTGCATCCGCATCGCGTCCTCGAAATTCCGGTAGGTCATCACGTAGAGGATCGGCGCGAAGGTCTCCTCGCGCACGATCGCGGTCTGCGACGGCATCTCGGCGATGGCGGGCTTCGCGTACCATGCTTCCGAGAAGCGGTCGGCGATCGCGCGCTCGCCGCCGAAGACCTGGCCGCCTTCCTTCTTCGCCTGCGCCAGCGCCGCCTGCATGGCGTCGAAGGCGCGGCGGTCGATGAGCGGCCCCACCAGCGT
>DATKPX010000119.1:0-8981 GCA_035523855.1 Allostellaceae bacterium | reverse complement strand
TCCTGCACACGCTGTCGAAATTCGTCGTGCTGGGCGTGCCGCTGCCGACCGTGATCAAGAGCGCCACGGTGGCCCCCGCCGCCACCATCGGCCGCACGGATCTCGGAACCTTCAAGCCCGGCGCGGTCGGCGACGCGAGCCTGCTCGAGATGGAGGAGGGCCAGTTCACCTATCACGACGTGCTGGGCGAGGCGCTCAAGGGCAGCAAGCGTCTCGCTGCGCGCGGCATCGTGCTGGGCGGCAAGTGGTGGCATCCGGGATAAGGCGCATGGCAGACGCATCTCGCGTCCAGTCGAGGACGGCAATAAGAAGGGTCCCCATCCTGAGGCGGCCGCGCTAGCGGCCGTCTCGAAGGACGTCCGCCCGCCGTCCAGGTCACGGGAGGAAACACGATGAAGATCACCCGAGTCGAGACGATCCCGCTCAAGATCCCGTTCGAGGGCGCGGCGCGGCCGCAGGGCTGGGGCGGGCGGCATTGGGGCGGGCTCGAGACGCTGCTGGTCCTGGTCGTGACCGAGGACGGGCTCGTCGGCTGGGGCGATGCCTTCAGCTACAACTGCCAGCGCGCGGTGCGCGCCGCCGTCGACGACATGGTGGCGCCGCTCGCCCTCGGCCAGGACGCGCGCGACATCGCGGGCCTTTTGCATCGGATGCAGCACGCGCTGCATCTTTTCGGCCGCTACGGCATCACCATCTTTGCCCTCTCCGGCCTCGACATCGCGCTCTGGGATCTAGCGGGCAAGCGCGCCGGCAAGCCGCTGGCGGAGCTGCTGGGCGGGCCGGCGCGAACCGAGCTCGACGCCTATGCGAGCCTGTTCCGCCTCAATGACGCCGAGGTGGTGGCATTGCAGACGCGCGCGGCGCTCGCCGAGGGCTATCGCCACGTCAAGCTGCACGAGACGAAGGAGCCGGAGGTGCGTGCCGCGCGTGAGGCGGCGGGACTGGGCGTTCCAATCATGGTCGACACCAACTGTCCCTGGACGCCGGTCGAGGCGCGGGAGAACGCGCTCCGCCTCAAGCCCTATGACCTCCACTGGCTCGAGGAGCCGATCTTTCCGCCGGAGAACTTCCGGGCGCTCGCGAAGCTCGGACGGGAGACCGGGATCCCGATCGCCGCCGGCGAGAACGCCTGCACGGTGCACGAGTTCGAGAAGATGCTCGCCGCCGGCGCCGTCACCTACGCGCAGCCGAGCGTGACCAAGGTTGGCGGCATCACCGAGTTCCGCAAGGTGGCGGCGCTGGCGGAGGCGAAGGGCGTCGCGCTGATGCCGCACTCGCCCTATTTCGGCCCGGGCTTCCTGGCGACCTTGCACCTGGCCGCGGCGCAGGCGGCGCCCAGCCTGGTCGAGCGCTTCTATCTGAAGCTGGAGGCGAAGCTCTATGGCGATCTCGTCGATCCCGTGCACGGCAAGTTCCGACTGCCGGCGGGACCCGGTCTCGGGCGCGAGCCGGATCCGGCGGTGATCAAGGCTTATCGGGTGCCGGAGGCGCCGTAGCGGATCGGGGTGCGGAGCTGCTTCATCGAGGCCGCCGCCGGGCGGACCGTCGGCATGGCGCTGGCGATCTCCGCCTGCGGCTTGCCGTAGAGGTAGCCCTGGCCATAGCCGACCCCGAGCAGGCTGAGGCTGCTCGCCTGCTCCTTGGTCTCGATCATCTCGGCGATGGTGCTGATGCCGAGCTCCGCGCACATCTGCACCATCGCCTTGACGATGGTGCGATCGCGGAAATTGCCGAGCAGGCGCTGCACATAGGCGCCGTCGATCTTGACGAAATCCACCAGCAGCGCCTGCAGGTAAGAGAAGGAGGCCGCGCCGGCGCCGAAATCGTCGAGGCAGACCTTGTGGCCGCGGCCGCGCAGATCCTGCAGCACGGCGTTCACCTGCTCGAGCCGGTGGATCTCCGTCGATTCCGTCACCTCGAACAGCAGGCGCGCGCGGAGTTCCACCGGGCAATCCGCCAGCATCGCCTGCAGCGCGCTGACGAAGATCGCGCTCTCCAGGGAATGGCCAGAGAGGTTGACGGCGATGCTGAGGGATTTGTGCCGCTCGCGCTCGCGCAGGAAGTCGATCGCCTGGCGGCAGACGCGGAGGTCGAAATCCTGGATCAGGCCGACGCCCTCGGCGAAGCGGATGGTGTCGCCGGGCGACCCGTCCTGCTTATGGAAGCGCGCCAGCACCTCGTAGTGGTGAATCTGGCGGTCGGCGAGGGAGACGATCGGTTGGAACGCCAGGGAGAAGCGCTCGGATTCGACCGTCGCCTTGAGGCCGGCGTGACGTTCGAGTGTCTCACGGGCGATGTCGCGCAGGCTCTCCGCCAGCGAGCTGATGTTGAAGTCGGCGTTGGCGGTGAAGCTCTCCAAGGTATAGGCGAGGGTCTGCGCGACGTCCTCCAGCTCGAGCTCCTGCGCCGCCGCCATGTCGACGCGGTGGCCGCCGACCGTGACGCCCTGGCGCGCGGGGTCGGCGGCGCGGGAGAGCGCGCCCACCTCGGCAGCGAAATCGACGTTGCTGTTGGCCGGATGCAGAATGCCGCAGGTCTCCGGCGAGAGCCGTCCGGCCGCAGTGCCGCCGGCCGCCGCGTGCTGGCGCAGGAAGGCGCCCATCTCGCCGAGGAATTTGCTGGTCGCCGCCGCGCCGCCGCGCCTGTGCAGCCCATCGAGACCCTCGAGGCGGAGGAGGGTGAGCTCGGTGCTCGGCGTGCCGCTGTCGGATTTGAGCGCTTCCAGCGCTGCGCTCACGAAGCCCTTGCCGTCGCTGAGGCCGGTGGCGGCGTCGATCTTGCCGGCGGCGGCCTTCTCGGCGCCCGAGAGGGCGCGGGCGATCGCCAGGTGGATCTTCCCGGGCGTCTTGCCGGGCAGCTGATAAGCGCTGACGCTGACCCTGGTGGCGGTACCGCCGAGATGCAGCAGCAGCGGCCCGACGCGTCCGCTCGACGCCTGCCGCAGCATGCGCGCCATCAGCGCGCGGTCGCCCGGCAGCCATAGCTCAAGCACCGGCGTCCCCAGCAGCCCGGCGGGCGCCTTGCCGGTCAGCGCCTGCGCCGCGCCGGCGCAGAACAGAATCCGGCCCTCCGGCGACACTTCGATCAGGAGGTCGGCGGCGGCAAAGGCGAAGGCGACGAAACGGTCGCGCTCGCTGCGCAGATCGGGAGACTTGGCTGGCTCGGGCGGTTGCATAGGGCGCTGGCTGGATCGAAGACCGACATAGTCGCTCGCCAGCTATGAACGGACCGTTGACCAAGGAAAATGACGCTTCATCAATTGATTATCGGGCGCTCATCGATCGCGGAGAGGGCGGGACGGCGGTTGAGCCGCCGGCAGGGACGAGGGCCTGTCTTCCGCCGGGCGCGTCTTGCGCAGGGGCAGCTCCGGCAGGAAGAGGATCGCCACGAGAGCGGCGGCGACCACGTACACGCCTGACGTGAAGACGACGGCGATCGCGTGACGATAGAGGGGTGTGAGCGCGGCCTGAGCGGCGCTCTCGGCGAGGGCTCGACCGGCGGCCGGCATCGCCGCGCCGTGCAGCTGCAGCGCCAGGATGGCGCCGGCACCGGTCACGCCGATCAGGCCGCCGAGCGAGCGGAAGAACGACAGGGTCGCCGTGCCGACGCCCCGGTGTGCCGCCGGGAGCGCGTTCTGCACCGCGACGGTCATATTCGGCATGACCAGACCGATGCCGAGCCCGAGGGCGAGCATCGCGAGCTCGATGAGAACGAGCGCCTGGCTGGTGGCGGCGCTCCACGCCAGAACCGCGAAGGAGGCAACGGCCACGGCGAGCCCCACCACCTGCGCCGGCTTGTAGCGGCCGAAGCGCAGCAGGACGCGGCCGTTGACGATCGACGAGATCACCACGCCCAGCATCATCGGGCCGCTGAGGAGGCCGGAATTGGCGGCGCTGGCGCCCAGCACGAGCTGGAAGAACAGGGGAAAGAAGAGGCCGGCCCCCATCATCCCCATGGTGGCGAGCGCGAGCACGACGCAGCCGACGACGAAGATCCGGTCGCGGAAGAGCTCCGGCGGCAGCACCGGTTCTGGCACGCGCAGGAGGTGGAGGACGAAGAGCGCCGTCAGGACCAGAGCGACGGCGGAGAAGACGCCGATCTCCGGGGAGAGCCACGGCCATTCCGTGCCGCCCAATGCCAGCACGAGGAGGAAAGCCACCGTGCCGGCCGTGAGCAGCAGCGCGCCGGCATAGTCGATGCGCCGCTCGCGCCGTGGAAACGGCCGGCGCAGCGCCTGGGCGATGACGCCGAGGGCGACCACCCCGATCGGCAGGTTGACGTAGAAGATCCAGTGCCAGGATAGGAGGTCGGTGATGGCGCCGCCGAGCACCGGGCCGACGACGCTGCAGACTGCGAACATGGCGACGATCGCACCCTGGCGCCGGCCACGCTCGGCCGGCGTCACCAGATCGCCGATGATGATCTGGGCAAGCGGCAGCAGGCCGCCGGCGCCCAGCCCCTGCACCGCGCGGAAGAGGATGAGCTCCCACAGGCTCTGCGCCGCGCCGCTCAGCGCCGAGCCGAGCAGGAAGATCAGGATGGCGGTGTAAAGCACCGGCTTGCGGCCGTACTGGTCGCTGAGCCGGCCGTAGAGCGGCATCGTGGCGGTCGCTCCCAGCACATAGGCGGTCACCACCCAGGAGAGATGCGCGAGCCCGCCGAACTCGTCGACGATGCGGGGCAGCGCCGGGGCGACGATGCTCTGATCGAGCGCGCCCAGGCCGAGCACGATCATCAGCCCCAGGAAGACGACGCGGATCTCGCGCCGGCTCGGCTCCTCCGCAGATGCGGTGCTGGCGACGGATTCGCCGCCGCGGCTCCCTTCCATTCCGGGCTACCGGCCCTTGCGCCAGGTCCTCAGCGCCTCGATGTCCGGCACCGGCCGCGCCGTGCGGGGATCCCGCTGCAGCAGCGCCTCCACCGCATGGGCGACGTCGAGCAGGTACTTGTCCCGCCGCGCTGGTCCACAGATCTGCAGTGCGAAGGGCGTGCCGGTGGGCTCGATGCCGCATGGCAGCGAGATCGCCGGATGGGTGGTGACGGTGAGGTAATAGGTGGGAGCGAGCCAGGAGAAATAGGTCGGCAGCTTCCGGCCGTCGATCTCCGCGCAGTAGCGCTGCTCCACCGGGAAGGGCGGCACTGGCACGGTGGGGCAGATCAGGATGTCGAAATCATCGAAGAAGCGCTGGAACGACCGGTAGAGCCGCGTCTGCAGGACATGGCCGCGGGCAGCGTCCGCCGCGCTCATGGCGAGGCCCTGCTCGTAATTCGCGATGATGTTCGGCCCGAGCTTGTCGCGATGCTTCTCGTAGCGCTCCCGGTGCGCGGCGAGGAAGTTGAGCGCGCGCATGATGGTGAAGGCCTCGTCGGCATCCGCCATGTCGGGATCGCGCTCGACGCAGGACTTGAAGGCGCTTTTGATGATCGCGATGCGCTCGCGGAAGGTGGCGCGGATGCCGGGATCAAGCGGCAGGCCGCCCAGATCCTCGGAGACCGCGACGCGGATCGTCGAGAGGTCGACGGGCGCGATCGCCGCGTACTCGGCGGGATCGACGTGGGCGGCGAGGGGATCGCGGCTGTCGTCGGAGACCTGCGCCTGCAGCAGCAGCAGCGTGTCGGCGACGTCGCGACCCATCGGTCCCTGCACCGAGAGCGGCGTCCAGCCCAGCGGCCGGCGCTCGCTGGCGATCAGGCCCGGCGAGGGGCGGAAGCCGGTGACGCCGCAGAAGGCGGCGGGAATGCGCAGGCTGCCACCGGTGTCGGAGCCGGTGCAGATCGGCAGCATCGAGGTGGCGAGCGCCACCGCCGAGCCGCCGGAGGAGCCGCCGCAGATCCGCGCGGGGTCGAAGGGGTTGCCGGTCGGTCCCCAGACCGGGTTGTTGGTGTTGGCGCCGGCGCCGAACTCCGGCACGTTGGTCTTGCCGACGACGATGGCGCCGGCCTTGCGCACGGCGGCGACCATGCGCTCGTCCTTCTCCGGCACATAGTCGCGATAGATCGGCGAGCCCCAGGTGGTCTTGAGGCCGGCGGTCTCGTTCAGATCCTTGATGCCGATCGGGAGGCCATGCAGCGGACCGAGATCGTCGCCGCGCATCACCGCCTGCTCCGCGGTCCTCGCCTCGGTCTGCGCGCGCTCGAAGCAGGTGGCGGTGATCGCGTTCAGTGCCGGGTTCACCGCCTCGATACGGCGGAGGCAGCTCGCCAGCAGCTCCACCGGCGAGATCGCCTTGCGGCCGATGA
The DNA here is from genome assembly GCA_035523855.1 of Allostellaceae bacterium. Taxonomy (GTDB): domain Bacteria; phylum Pseudomonadota; class Alphaproteobacteria; order ATCC43930; family CGMCC-115725; genus DASZHJ01. The sequence goes on along the minus strand of DATKPX010000119.1, from coordinate 2,741 downwards.
GGCGGCGCAGCTCCACCGCGCGGAGATCGCAGAGTTCGCTCATGGACTCCTCCCTGATTTAGCCGATCGCGCTCGCCACCGCGGCGGCGAAACTATCGGTGCTGGCCTTGCCGCCGAGATCGGGCGTCAGCGTCTTGCCGCCGGCGATCGTCTTGTCGACGGCGGCGCTGATGAGCTCCCCGGCGCGGCGGAGCGCGGCGTCCTTGCGGCGGTGTCCGAGCCATTCCAGCAGCATCGCCGCCGACAGCATTTCCGCCGAGGGATTGGCGATGCCCTTGCCGGCGATGTCGGGCGCCGAGCCGTGCACCGCCTGGGCCATGGCGATGCGGTCGCCGGCATTGAGGCCGGGGGCGAGGCCGAGCCCGCCCACCAGCCCCGCCGCCTCGTCGGAGAGGATGTCGCCGTACATGTTGGTGGTGATGATGACGTCGAAATGCTCCGGCCGCAGGATCAGGTGCATCGCCGCCGCGTCGATGTGGAAGTCGTCGACGGCGATCTCGGGATAGTCCTTCGCCACCTGGCGGCAGCACTCTAGGAAGAGCCCGTCGCCGCGCCGGAGCACATTCGCCTTGTGAACGAGGCTCACCCGCTTCTTGCCGCCGCGGGCGCGCGCCAGCTCGAAGCCGGCGCGCGCGATCCGCATCGAGGCCTTCCGGGTGACGAGGCGCACCGACAGCACCGTATCCGCATCGGGCCTGAGCTCGCCGTTGCCGTCCATCAGGTTGCGGTCGGCGTAGAAGCCCTCGGTATTCTCCCGCATCACCACGAGGTCGACCTTGTCCGACATCGACTTGATGCCCGGGCGCGAGCGTGCCGGCCGGACATTGGCGTAGAGGTCGTAGGTCTTGCGCAGATAGGCGCTGGGATTGGCGTTCTCCGGCTTGAAGATGTCGTAGACATGGGAGGTGACGGGACCCAGCAGGATGCCGTCCGCCTGGTCGATCGCCTGGCGCGTCTCCGCCGGCACGGTGTGGCCGTGGCGCTCCAGCGCCGCGAGACCGATCGGCTTCGGGACGAGATCCACGGCGGCATTGCTCTGGCGCAGCGCCGCCTCCATGACGCGGACGGTGCCGGCGATGATCTCAGGGCCGATGCCGTCGCCCTCGAGCACGACGATGCGCGGGTTCATGATGTGTCTATTCCCTTACTGCCCGAGGTGACGGTCGGCGATGCCGAGCGCATCGTCGATCGCCGCGCAGACCCAGTCGAGCTCCTCGCGCGTGACGACGAGAGGCGGGACGACCCAGATGCCGAACTTGTCCGAGGGCACGTAGATGTCGCGCTCGCGGAAGAGATACTCGGAGATATCCTTGACGATCGTGCGTTCGTATTTCTCCGTGGCGCGGCGCAGCGGCTCCTTGCTGGCGCGGTCGCGCACCAGCTCCAGGGTCCAGAACAGGCCCAGGCCGCGCACGTCGCCGACGCAAGGGTGCTTCCGGCCAAGCTCGCGGAGCCGCGTGCCCAGATAGTCGCCGAGCTCGCGGGCGCGCTCCAGCAGGCCTTCCTCGTGCAGCACGTCGATGCTGGCGAGGGCGGCGGCGGCGCCCAGCGCGTGGCCGGAGAAGCTCTGGCCATGGCCGAAAATGTTGTCGTCGAAGCTGCGTGCCACTTTCTCCGAGAAGATCGTCGCCGCCATCGGGCAATAGACGCCGAGCGCCTTCCCCAGCACGATGATGTCGGGCTCGATGCCGTAGTGCTCGACGGCAAACATCTTGCCGGTGCGGCCCATGCCGGTCATCGTCTCGTCGACGATGAGGAGAATGTCCCACTTGTCGCAGAGCGCGCGGAGCCCCCTCAGATAGCCCTCGGGCGGCGGGATGATGCCGTTGGAGCCGACCACGGTCTCCACCAGCATCGCCGCCACCTTGTTGCTGCCGCCCTCTTGCTCGATCAGGTAATCGAGATACCGGAGATTGGCGATGACCGCCTCGGCGCCCTCGCCGAAGGGCGAGCGATAGGCGTCCGCATCCGGCGCGAAGACGATTCCGGGAACCGTGAGCGGCTCCAGGAACCAGCGGCGCGGATCGCCGCTCGCCGACGAGGCGCCGGCGGTGGCGCCATGCCAGGACCGATAGCGCGAGATGATCTTGTAGGGGTAGGGGTACTGCTGCGGCGCATCGATGCGGTGGGCCTGCTCGCGGAAGGTCGCGATGTACTTGTGCTGCCGCGCGCCCTTGATCGCGGCTTCGACGGCGGCGGCGCCGGACTGGCAGAAATAGACGCGTTTATCGGGGCTGCCGGGCGACAGCTCCGCGAGACGCCGCGCCAGCTTCGCCGTCGGCTCGGTCGCGAAGTCGTCGGTGACGTAGATTACCTTCTCCATCTGCGCCTTCATGGCGGCGATCACCTTGGGATGGCGGAATCCCAGGTTGATGCATTCATGCGCGCTGCGGAGGTCGAAGATGCGCCGGCCGTCGGTGGTGTGGATCCAGCACCCCTCCGCCTTCGCGACACCGACCGGCGCGTAGCCCTTCTGCGCCGACCAGCACTGCATGAGGTGCTTGGCCTGAAGGGCGACGAACTCGTCGTTCTGACTCATGCGGGTTTGCGCTCGAGCGGCGGCGGCGCCTCGCCCATATCCCAGTAGATGCCCGTCATCATCTCGAAGCCCTGGCGCAGGATCGGCGCCAGCACATGCTCGTCGGGCGCGTGCTGGGAGCAGCCGGCATAGGAGTGCGGAACCCAGATCGTCGGCATGCCCAGCGTGTCGGTGAAGCAGTCGTTGGGAAGCGAGCCACCGA
>DATKPX010000118.1:0-9826 GCA_035523855.1 Allostellaceae bacterium | reverse complement strand
TCGTCGAGCACACCGAACTCAGCCTCGATACATCCGAGCACACGCTCGATCTCCTGGCCGACGGCGTGCATGTGAGGCGCAATAACGGCAGCGCCGAGGTGCTGCTGCCGCGGGTAGTGCTCAATCTGAGCCTGCGCGCCGCGCTCACCGGATTGCTGGCGCCCACGCGGATCGTGCTCACCGCGCCGGAGCTCCGCCTGCAGCGCGCGACGGACGGGTCGATCCATCTGGACCTCGGTCAGGGGACCGGCGGCGAAGACATCGCCAGCGGGATCCTCGCCGATTTCGAGGCGCGCCCCAACCGGCGCGGATCGCTCGGGTATCTGCAGTCGATCGTCGTCCGCAATGCGGTCTTCACCCTCGACGACCGTGCGCTCGGCATCACCTGGCAGGCCAAGAGCTTCGACGCGACGCTGTTTCGCGGCGAGCAGGGCATCACCGGCGACGCTCAGGTCACCATTGTAGCCGGCGACCAGGAGACAGGCATTCACGCCGATTTCCGCTACATCGACGCGGAGCGGCGGCTGGCCGGCAGCCTCGATTTCTCCGATCTGGAGCCGGCCCGTTTCGCCGCCGCAGCGCCGGCGCTGGCACCGCTGGCGGCGGCGAAGTTCCCGGTCAGCGGCCGCAGCGAGTTCAATCTCGATATCCGGAGCATGCACATCGACGGCGCGCGCCTCGACCTGACCGTCGGCGCCGGCCGCATCGACGACCCCATTCTCGCCGGCGGCAGCCTGCCGCTCGCGGGCGGCACGCTCCGGGTCAATTACGATCCCGGCGCGGCGCGGCTCGCGGTCGAGAACTTGACCCTCGATCTCGGCGGGCCCGAGATCGCGGTCAGCGCGCGGATCGACGGCGTCGACCCGACCATCCTGCGCGGCGCGCCGGTCGGGCGCCTGGCGATCGCCGGCGATCTTGCCTTGCGGCGAGTACCGGCGGATGCGCTCGACCGCTACTGGCCGCCGGCGCTCAGCCCGTCGAGCCGCAGCTGGGTCACCGCCCATATCCGCGACGGCGTCGCCGACGAGACCAAGGCCCATGTCGAGCTCGCCCTCGATCTCTCGCCCGGCGCGCCGAAGCCGGTGGCGGTGGAGGCCCTGCAAGGCACCATCGCCTACCACAATCTGACCGTCGACTATTTCCCGCCGCTGACGCCGGTGCGCGGCGTCGACGGCACCGGCAGCTTCGATCGCGCGCATTTCCAGTTCCTGCCCGTCAGCGGCAATCTGGTCGGGCTGAAGATCACCGGCGGGACCATCGATCTCACCAAGCTCGACACCAACGACGAGACGATCGCCGTCAACGTCAACGTCGCCGGTCCGCTGTCGGACGCACTGACGGTGATCGACAGCAAGCCGCTGCGCTACGCCCGCGGCTTCGGCATCGATCCCAGCAAGGCCACCGGCGTCACCGACCAGAAGCTGTTCTTCCGCTTTCCGCTGGTGCACGACCTCCGGATCGACCAGGTCGAGTTCTCCGACAAGGCGACCATCAAGGATGGCGGCGTCGCCGGCATCGCCTTCGGGCACGATCTCACCGACGGCGACCTCACCCTCGATCTCGACCGCAACGCGCTTCGCGTGCAGGGGACGGCGGCGCTCGACCAGGTGCCGGCGACCCTCTCCTGGGTGCAGAGCCTCAAGGGCGACGGGGTGCGCCGCTACACGCTCAAGGCACGTCTCGACGACGCAGCGCGCAAGCGCCTCGACGTCGACTTCCTGCCGGACATGCTGTCGGGGCCGATCGGCGTCGACCTCGTCTACGCGGCGCAGAAGAGCAGCGCCGACGCGACCCTCGCCCTCGACCTCACCGACACCGCCGTCACCCTGAGCCGCCTCAACATCGCGAAGCCCGCCGGCGCCGCCGCCTCCGGACAGCTCAAGCTCAGCTTCGTCAACGACCATCTGGTGGCGATCCCGGACGCGCTGGTGAAAGGGCCGGGGCTCGACGCTTCGCTGGCGCTGGCCCTGACTCCGGACAGCGGCGACATCCGCCGCATCGACGTCCGCCGCCTCGTCGCCGGGAGCACCGACCTCAACGGCAGCATCGAGCGCCAGAGCGGCGGCGGATGGACGGTCGCCGTCTCCGGGCGCAGCCTCGATGCCAGCAAGCTCCTCACCAATCTCGGCCATGGCGAGCGCGAGGAGCGGGAGACGCCGCTTTCGATCACCGCCAAGCTCGACCGGGTGATCCTCGGCCCGGACCGCGAGGCGCGGCAGCTGGGATTGCGCTTCGTCAATGACGGGGCGCACTGGCAGACCGTGGTGGTGGACGGCAGCTTCGCCGGCGGCGGCACGCTCTCGGTGCGCTTCGGCGAGACGCCGGACGACCGCAATCTCCGCATCGTCACCGACAATCTCGGCGCCCTCTTGAAGCTCCTCGATGTCAGCGACAACGTGGTCGGCGGCACCGTCACCGTGGAGGGCCCGGCCGTCGACAACGGCGACCGCCGCGTCTTCTCCGGCACCGTCGAGGGCGGCGACTACAAGATCGTGCGGGCCTCGCTGCTGGCGCGCATCCTGTCGCTTGCCTCGTTCAGCGCCATCGGTTCCATGCTGCAGGGCGAGGGCATCCCCTTCACCCGCATCAGCGGCACCTACACCTACGAGAACGGCTCGCTCCGGGTGAAGGACGGCCGCACCTATGGCGGCGCGATCGGCATCAACGTCGGCGGCACCATGAGTCTCCGCGAGGACAGCATCGATCTCGCCGGGACCCTGGTGCCGGCCTATACCATCAACAGCTTGCTCGGAAAGGTCCCGGTGCTGGGCCCGCTGCTGCTGGGTGGCGAAGGGCAGGGCATCTTCGGCGCCAATTTCCGCGTGACCGGCCCGACCTCGGATCCGAAGATCTCCGTCGATGCGCTGAGCGCGCTCGCGCCGGGCGCGCTCCGCAAGCTCTTTCAGCTCGATACGCCCGGCACGACCGCCCCGCCATCGGCGCCGGCGATCCCGCCGCCCACTGATTCAGGCGAGGCGCGCTAGCTCGGCTTCACCAGCGCGTGCCGCTTGCGGCCGGCGGAGAGCTTGATGACGCCATCGGCGTTGACGTCGGCGAGGGCGATCGGCTGCGTCTCGTCTTTCACCACCGCATCGTTGATGCGCGCGCCGCCGCCGCGCACCAGGCGACGCGCCTCGCCGTTGGAGGCGGCGAGGCCGGCACGCTGGAAGAGCTCGAAGGCCGGAACGCCGCGCTCGAGCTCGCCGCGCGGTACCTCGATCACCGGCAGCGAGCTGCCGATGGCGCCCTCGGCGAAGACGCGCCGCGCGGTCTCCGCCGCCGCCTCGGCGGCGGCGCGGCCGTGGCAGAGCGCGGTTGCCTCGGTCGCGAGCACCTTCTTCGCCTCGTTGATCTCGCTGCCCTGGAGCCGCTCCAGCCTGGCGACTTCCTCCAGCGGCAGGTCGGTGAAGAGCCGCAGGAAGCTGCCGACATCGGCGTCCTCGGTGTTGCGCCAGAACTGCCAGTAGTCGTAGGGACTGAGCCGGTCCTCGGTGAGCCAGACCGCGCCCTGGGCCGTCTTGCCCATCTTGGCGCCGGAAGCGGTGGCAATGAGTGGCGTCGTCAGCCCCCAGAGCGCGCGGTTGTCGATGCGGCGCCCGAGCTCGACGCCGCTCACGATGTTGCCCCATTGATCGGAGCCACCCATCTGCACCTGGCACGCGTGGCGCCGGGCCAGCTCCAGGAAGTCGTAGGACTGCAGCACCATGTAGTTGAACTCGAGGAAGGTGAGCGGCTGCTCGCGCTCGAGCCGGAGCTTCACGCTGTCGAAGCTCAGCATGCGGTTGACTGAGAAGTGCCGCCCGTACTCGCGCAGGAACGGGATGTAATGCAGCGCGTCGAGCCATTCCGCGTTGTCCGGCATGATGGCGTCGTTGGGGCCGTCGCCGAAATCGAAGAAATGGTCGAAGATGCGGCGGATGCCGGCCTTGTTGCGGCCGATCTCCGCGTCGCTCAGCAGCTTTCGCGTCTCGTCCTTGCCGGAGGGGTCGCCGATCTTGGTGGTGCCGCCGCCCATCAGCACGATCGGCTTGTTGCCGGTGCGCTGCCAGAGCCGGAGCAGCATGATCTGCACGAGGCTGCCGACATGGAGGCTATCGGCGGTACAATCGAATCCGATATAGGCTGTCGCCGGACCCTCGAGGAGGCGCGCATCCAGCGCCTCGCGGTCGGTGCACTGGTGCACGAAACCGCGGGCCTCGGCGGCGGCAAGAAAGGCGGAGCGGGCAGTGCTCATCGGCAACTCGACAAGGTTCGGCGCGGCGGTGGCAAGGGGCGGCTGCTGTAGCACAATCGCCGGACGGCGACAAATCCGGGCGGCCCAATGATCGCGGCCGTGCGCCGCGCCCTCGGCCTGATGAGCGGCACCTCGCTCGACGGCATCGACGTCGCCTTCATCGAGACCGACGGCCGCGCCCATGTGGTGCCGGGACCGGCGCTGACCTTTCCCTACGACGAGGGGCTGCGCGCGCGGCTGCGCTCGGTGCTGGGTGGGACCGGGCCGGTGGCCGAGGTCGAGCGCGAGCTCACCGACGCCCACGCGGCGGCGGTCGAGGCCTTCCTTGCCCGCCACGCGCTGCGCCCGGTCGATGTCGTGGGCTTCCACGGCCACACCATCCTGCATCGGCCGCAGGAGCGCCGCACCTGGCAGATCGGCGACGGCGCCCGGCTCGCCGCCCGCCTCGGTATCGACGTGGTCTGCGATTTCCGCTCCGCCGATGTCGCGGCGGGCGGCGAGGGCGCGCCGCTGGTGCCGGTCTTCCAGGCCGGCCTCGCCGCGGCGCTGGAGCGGCCGCTGGCGGTGCTCAATCTCGGCGGCGTCGGCAACGTCACCTGGCTCGGCGCCGGCGAGGGCGAGCTGCTCGCCTTCGACACCGGTCCCGGCAACGCGCTGGTCGACGACTGGGTGCTCCGGCACACCGGCCAGCCCTATGACGCCGAGGGCGCGCTTGCCCGCGCAGGGAAAGCGGATGGCGCCTGGGTCGAGCGCTTCCTGGCACATCCCTTCTTCGCCCGCCGGCCGCCGAAATCCCTCGACCGGGACGATTTCCGCCCCTTCGTGCCGGCGGCGATGTCCGCAGAGGACGGCGCCGCCACTCTCACCGCGATGACCGCGGCGGCGGTCGCCGCCGCCTGCCGCCATTTCCCGGCGCCGCCGCGGCGCTGGCTGGTCACTGGCGGCGGGCGGCGCAATCCCGCCATCATGGCGGCCCTGGAAGCAGCGCTCAGCCTGCCGGTCGAGCCCGTCGAGGCGGTGGGCTGGGACGGCGATTCGCTGGAGGCGCAGGCCTTCGGCTACCTGGCCGTGCGCTCGCTGGATGGTCTGCCGCTCAGTTTTCCCACCACCACAGGAGTTCCCGCGCCGATGCCCGGTGGGCGGCGCTTCCCGGCCTTTACACGCAGGAATTGAGCCTTTCTTAACCGTCCGTTTGCCGTTTTGACCGAAGCTTGGGGACGGCGGTTTGGCGGGCGGTCAATGGCGCAAGACGGGCAGATCGAGGGCGATGCCGGCGGCAACGGCAGGGTAGTCACCCTGGCCGGGCATTTCGACATTTTCGTCGATCAGCCGCTCCCGGACTTGCGCACTCCCTACGCGACCGCCTACGCCGCGGTCGACCGGCAGTTCCCCGCCACCAGCCTCTTCGCGATGATCTGCATGCCCGAGCTGCCGCCGCGGCTCGAGGTGCTGGAGACGCTGCACGGCATGCGCCTCGAGGGAATGATGGTGCCGCTCGAATGGGGCGTCATCTCCTGGCCGCTCTCCGGCCGCCGCGTCTTCGCCGTCATCTACGACCGCCCGGCCGGCGGCCTCGCCATCTCCAGCATCGACGCGCCGTTCGCGGCGATCGCCGAGGACGAGCTCGTCCACACGGTGATGCCGCCGCTGGTGTTCTCGCTGAAGGAGTTCTTTCCGGCCGGCGCCACCCACCGCGCGATCCGCGCCACCAACCTCTACTATCGCGACGTCGGGCACCGCCAGCTCACCTTCGGCGATTGCTGCTCGACACCGCCCGGCCTCGGCCAGCCCATCCTCTACGAGACCATCGAGAGCGCGCTGTCGGGGCCGTGGGGCCGCGGCAACGGTCTGCCTTCCGACGATCTCTACTCCTTCGGCGTCACGCTGCTGCTGCTGCTGCTCGGGCGCAATCCGGTGGCGCATCTGACCGATGACCAGCTGCTGGAGGAGAAGATCAACCGCGGCTCCTATGCGGCGATCGTCGGCAACGAGCGGCTCTCCACCACCATGACCGAGCCGATCCGCGGCCTGCTGACCGACGATCCCAAGGAGCGCTGGTCGATCCAGGAGCTGGAGCTCTGGGTGCTCGGTCGCCGCCTGTCGCCGAAGCAGCCGAGCCTGCCGAAGCGCGCCACCCGCGGCTTCGAGTTCAGCGGCGGCTCCTACCTGACCGCCCGCGCGCTGGCGCATGCCTTCTCGCGCAACCCGACGGTGGCGGCGCAAATCCTGAAGGGGGCGGATTTCGAGATCTGGCTGCAGCGCAGCCTCAACGATCCCGAGCGCACCAAGATGGTGGGCTCGGCGCTCTCCGACGTGCAGGATCTCGGCTCCGGCAGCCAGGTCGAGCGCCTGGTGGGGCGCGCCTGCATCGCCCTCGATCCCCAGGGACCGGTTCGCTACAAGGGCTTCTCGGCCTCGATCGACGGCTTCGGCTCGGCGCTCGCCGGCGCGTTTCGCGGCCAGGGCAGCACCGCCGCCATCGCTGAATCGATCTCCGCCCGCCTGCCGGTGTTCTGGTTCTCGGCCCAGCCCGGGCTGAAGCCGGAGCACGTGCCGATCCTCAAGAGTTTCGAGCGCCTGCGCTTCCACCTCGACGACCGCCGGCCGGGCTTCGGGCCCGAGCGGGTGCTCTACGAGCTCAATCTCTCCGTCCACTGCCTCTCGCCCCTGATCGAGCCCTATTTCGTGCTCGATCCCCACGGGGTGCTGCCGGCGATCGAGGCCGCGCTCGAGCGCCAGCCCGAGCAGGAGATGGTGATCGATCGCCATCTCGGCGCCTTCATCGGCGCCCGCTTCAAGCAGGCGGCGCTCGAATGGTTCGACGAGCTCGCCAGCTCGAACCCGGCGACCCGTGCGCTGGGTACGCTGAAGGTGCTGACCCATCTGCAGGCCATGCGCGGACCCGAGGCGGCGCGCCACACCTCGGAGCGGATCGCGCGCCAGCTTCCGGCGGTGGTCGAGACCTTCCATAATCGAGCGCGCCGCCGGCACATCCTGGACGAGATTCCGCGCGTCGCCGCCCGTGGCAACCTGGCGGAGCTCCTGGCGCTGGTGGACGGCGTCACCGAGCGCCAGCGCGACGCCCTCGGCTTCAGCGCGGCGCTGCGCGAATACGGGATGCTGAAACGCGCGCTCGAGCAGTGGCGCGCCGACCAGCCGCGGCGGCCCAAGCGCTCGGCGCAGCTCGGCGCGCAGATCGCCTCCGGCGCCGCCACCTTTCTTGCCTGGGGCGCGGTGCTCATCTTCCTGGTGATCATGAGCTGAGCATGGCAGCGCGCAAGGCCGCGGTCAGAAAAGGCGGGAAGCGGCCCGCCAAGGGCGGCAAGGGCAAGGCGAAATCCGGTTCGTCTCGGGGTCTCGCGATCCTGGTGCTGTTCGGCGTCGTGTTTTTCGCCGCGACCGCGCTGCCGCTCTTCCTGGTGACCGCCGGCGGGCTGATCCCGACCATCGTCGCCCTGGTGGTCGATCGCCAGCGGGCCAAGTATCTCACCCGCACCGTCGGCGCCATGAACCTGGCGGGGCTGGCGCCGATGGTGGTGCGCCTCTGGAGCAACGGCGACAGCCTGACCGCGGCGATCGGCATCCTGACCCGGCCGATGAACTGGGTGGTCATGTACGGCGCCGCCGGCGTCGGCTGGTGCATCTTCCTGGCGATGCCGGCGGTCGCCCGTGTCATCGTCGACCTGCAGGCGGAGCAGGTCCAGGCCTCGCTCAGGGAGCGGGCGGAGCGCCTGGTGGAGGAATGGGGCGAGGAAGTGAAGGGACGGCCTGACGAGGAAGAGCCGGTTCCCCTGCCGAGCGCGAAGAACGGCTGAACCCAGCCTGCAACCCGCGGCGCCGGACGACCCGGCCACCGCGGAGTTTTCAGCCGTCAGCTCGTCGGCAGCAGCCGTCGCTCACTGGCGGCGTGCTTGATCGACCGCTGCAGCTTCTCGAAGGCGCGTACCTCGATCTGCCGCACTCGCTCGCGGGAGATGCCGTATTCCTGCGACAGATCCTCGAGCGTGGTCGGGTTGTCCTTGAGCCGGCGCTCCTGGAGGATGTGCCGCTCGCGCTCGCTCAGGTGCTGCATCGCCTTGTTCAGGAGATCGCGCCTGAGGCCGAGCTCCTGGCTGTTGCCGAGCCGGGTCTCCTGGTTGTCGCGCTCGTCGACGAGCCAGTCCTGCCACTCGCCCTCGCTCTCGGCGCGGACGGGGGCATTCAGCGAATGGTCCGGCGCCATCAGCCGGCGGTTCATGTTGATCACGTCCTGCTCGGGGACGTTGAGCTCCTCCGCGATCTTCTTGACGTGCTCCGGGGTGAGGTCGCCGTCCTCGATCGCCTGGATCTGGCCCTTGAGCTTGCGCAGGTTGAAGAACAGCTTCTTCTGCGCCGCCGTCGTGCCCATTTTCACCAGCGACCAGGAGTGCAGGATGTATTCCTGGATCGAGGCGCGGATCCACCACATGGCATAGGTCGCCAGCCGGAAGCCGCGCTCGGGATCGAAGCGCTTCACCGCCTGCATCATGCCGACATTGCCCTCGGAGACGAGCTCGGCCAGCGGCAGGCCATAACCGCGATAGCCCATGGCGATCTTGGCCACGAGCCGGAGGTGGCTGGTCACTAGCTTCTGCGCCGCATCGGGGTCGCCATGCTCGCGCCAGCGCTTGGCGAGCATGTACTCCTCCTGCTGGTCCAGCAGGGGGAACTTGCGGATCTCCTGGAGATAGCGGGAAAGGCCCCCCTCGGACGAGAGGGTGGGGATGGTCGCGAGACTTGCCATCGGGACGTCAGCTCCTTCCAGCGGATCCGGGCGAACGCGCCGATCCGCGAAACAAGCAATAGCCTACCAATATGGTCAGGTTTTGTCCAAGATTAAATCTTCTCCAATATACCCACCAACTCTTTCATATCGCTCGGAAGATCGTCGTTAAATTCAAGGTGTTGGGGGCGGGTGGGGTGGTCGAAGCCGAGCAGGGTTGCATGCAGCGCCTGACGGGGAAAGGCGTCGAGCGGCGCCCGCACGGAGGCCGGCAAGACCCGTCGGCGCCCGCGGCTCCTGCCATATATGGGGTCGCCGATGACCGGATTCCCGTGCGCGGCGAGATGCACGCGAATTTGATGGGTGCGGCCAGTGGCCAGGCGGCACTCGACCAGCGCCGCCGCGTCCTTGAAGGTGCGCAGCACCCGGTAGCGGGTGAGGGCCGGCTTGCCGCCCCGGCGCACCACCGCCATCGTCTTGCGGTTGGCCGGATTGCGGCCGATCGCGCCCTCGATCTCGCCGCTGCGCGGGTTCGGCACGCCCCAGACCAGGGCCTGATAGGCGCGGTCGATCCGCCGGGCGGAGAAATCCGCCGCGAGCTTCGCGTGCGCCGCCTCGGTCTTGGCGACCACCATCAGGCCACTGGTGTCCTTGTCGAGGCGATGGACGATGCCGGGCCGCCGCACGCCGCCGATCCCGGCGAGGCTGTCGCCGCAATGGGCGAGGAGAGCATTGACGAGCGTTCCCGCCGGGTTTCCCGGCGCCGGGTGAACGACCATTCCGGCAGGCTTGTCGATCACGATCAGATGTGCATCCTCGAACCGGATATCGAGCGGCAGTTGCTCCGCGGC
>DATKPX010000117.1:0-8528 GCA_035523855.1 Allostellaceae bacterium | reverse complement strand
GCTGACACAGCTCATCGAGCAGCGCTATCCCGTCTATGCCCAGGCGGAGATCACCGTCGATACCGTCGACGGGCCGCCCGACGCGACGCTCGAGAAGGTGATCGCCGCCCTCGACGATTATCTCGGCGCCCGCGCCGCGCGCGCCGACGAGGCGGCGCGATGAGCGCCGCCGCCGTCATCCCCGTCGCGCTCGGCGCGCGCAGCTACGAGATTCATGTGGGGTCAGGGCTGATCGCGGCGGCAGGGCGGCATCTGGCGCCGCTTGCCGGCCAGCGCCGCGTCGTCGTCGTCACCGACGAGACGGTGGCGACGCTGCATCTCCCAGCACTCGCCGCCAGCCTCGACGGTGCCGGCGTCGGGCACGCCCGCATCGTGGTGCCGGCCGGCGAGGGCACCAAGGACTTCGCGCATTATGCTGATGTCGCCGAGGCGATCCTGGCGCTCGGCATCGAGCGCAAGACGCTGATCGTCGCGCTCGGCGGCGGCGTGGTCGGCGATCTCGCGGGTTTCGCGGCGGCGACGTTGCTGCGCGGCATCGACTATGTGCAGGTGCCGACGACGCTGCTGGCGCAGGTCGACAGCTCCGTCGGCGGCAAGACCGCGATCAACTCCGCGCATGGCAAGAACCTCGTCGGCGCCTTCCATCAGCCGGCCCTGGTGCTGGCCGATGTCGATGCGCTCTCGACGCTGCCGCGGCGCGAGCTGCTGGCGGGCTATGCGGAGGTGGCGAAATACGGGCTCATCCGCGATCGCGCCTTCTTCGAGTGGCTGGAGAAATCGGGCGCCGGCCTCATTGCCGGCGACGCGGATCTCCGCGCCCGCGCGGTGGCGGAGAGCTGCCGGCACAAGGCGGCGGTGGTCGCCGCTGACGAGCGCGAGACCGGCGAGCGGGCGCTGCTCAATTTCGGCCACACCTTCGGCCATGCGCTGGAAGCGGAGACCGGTTATGGCGCGGCACTGCTGCACGGCGAGGCGGTGGCGCTCGGCATGGTGCTCGCCTTCGATTTCTCGGTGCGGCTCGGCCACGCCACGCGACAGACGGCAGAGCGCGTGCGCCGGCATCTCGCCTCGGTGGGGCTGCCGATATCGCTGACGGCGATCGCCGGACAACGGTTCGCCGCCGACCGCCTGGTCGAGCACATGCGCCGCGACAAGAAGGTGCGCGACGGCCGGCTCACCTTCATTCTGCCGCGCGAGATCGGCGACGTCTTCGTCGCGCGCGATGTGCCGGAGGCCGCCGTGCGCGACTTCCTGGCGGCGGCTGCCTGATACGCAGGCATTCCCCGAATTCGCTGGCGCAACCCCGAGGCCGCGACTAGATATCCCCCATGCCTCTCTCAGCCCCGGCTCCTCGCGAGCACATTCACACGCGTCAGATCGAGTGCCGCGGCTATCGCCGCGACGACGGCCTCTGGGACATCGAGGCGCATCTGACCGACGTCAAGAGCTACGGCTTCCAGAGCGACTGGCGCGGCGAGATGACGCCGGGAACGCCGATCCACGACATGTGGATGCGTCTCACCGTCGACGACGAGTTCGTCATCCGCGCGGTCGAGGCGGTGACGGATGCGAGCCCCTATCAGCTCTGTCCGGAAGTGACGGTGAACTATCAGCGCCTGATCGGCCTCTCGATCCGGCCGGGCTTCATACAGAAGGTGCGCGAGCTGCTGGGCGGCACTGAGGGCTGCACGCATCTCGTCGAGCTGCTCAATCCGCTCGCGACCACCTGCTTTCAGACCATCTTTCCCTGGCGTCACCGGCACCAGCGCGAGAACGCGCGCGACCCCGCAAAGCCCGCGCGCCGTCCCCGCCTGCTCGACACCTGCTACGCCTATGCGACCGACGGCGAGCTGGTGAAGCGCTACTGGCCGGAGTTCTACACCGGCAGCTGAGTCTCCGCGCCGTGACCGGCGCGGCGATGGCCGTCCTCGGTCGCGGCGGTGCGGAAGTAGTCCATCACATGGACGCGGATGGCCGCCGTGAGGCTCGAGGCGGCGCGGCCGCGATCGACCTCGGTGACCAGCATGTGCACCGTCTTGCCCTCGCGGGCACAGATCTCGCGGAGCGCGCCCCACATCTGCGGCTCGAGGCGGATGCTGGTCCGCCGTCCGGCCACGGTCACATTGCCGCTGACGAGGGTCGAATCCCGTGTGACGGCGTAGGAGGTTTCCGCGGCCTGGTGCTCGGTCTCATAGAAGCTTCCCTGCTGCTTCATGGTTGTCGTTGAGGTCGTCATAGCGTCTGCCCACCATTGTGTTTGTACGACGTACGAGGGCATTTATGACAAAATTGGGAAGCTTCAACCGGGAAGAGGTAGTGTGAAATCTAGAACTCCTCCAGGTTGAATTTCGAGAGGCCCGAAATGCGCAAGGATTCAGGTCTCTTGACGCTCGCATTGCTACCTGAGATAGAAATTCTAGGGCACCTCGTTCGGGGCCCGGGTTACGAGGCTTAACGCGTGGATATCGCTCGACATTTCCTCCCGAAGCACGGCATAGACCAACCGCTGTCGCGCGAGCCGGTTCTTGCCGCGAAACGTTTCCGCGACCACCTCCACGCGAAAGTGGGTTTCACCATTTGGCCTCGCGCCTACATGCCCCTTGTGGCGATGGGATTCATCCACAATTTCCAGGTGGGACGGCTGCAGCGCGGCGGTCAGCTTGCTGCGGATCCGGTCGGCGACGCGCATTGAGGAGCCCTTCGCAAATTCTGCGCTAAGTTGGGGGATGGCGCCCCGCTGTCAAGCCGGCACGACGGGGCCGTCATTGCTGCACTGCGGCTCATGCGCTTGTTTTGCCTCCGGAGCGTCTTCATACTGTGAGAATGCGGTCTTTTTCGATCGAATCGGCGGCTCGCCCCGCCGAGAGTCCAGCGCTCAGGCCGTGCGACCATCCGGGTTGCGCGGCGGCGGGCGATTACCGCGCGCCACGCTCCAAGTCCGAGCTCGACGCCTTCTACTGGTTTTGCCTCGATCATGTCCGCGCCTATAATGCGGCCTGGAACTACTATGCCGGGATGAGCGAGGCGGAGATCGAGGCGGAGATCCGCTCCGACACCGTCTGGCAGCGGCCGACCTGGCCGCTGGGAAGCCGCCTCGGGGCGCGCTTCGAGCCGCGTTGGCGCGACGACGGGCTCTTCGACATCGACGATCCCGGTCAACGCCCGCGGGAGCGCAAGCGACCGCTCACGGCGGAGGAGGAGGCGCTGGTGGTGTTCGAGCTCACGCCGCCGCTCACCTTCTCCCGGTTGAAGGCCCGCTACAAGGAGCTCGTGAAGCGCCACCACCCCGACTCCCATGGCGGCGACAAGGCGGCCGAGGAGAAGCTCAAAGTGATCAACCAGGCCTACGCGACGCTGAAGGCCAGCTACTTCCCCGGCACCTGATTCCCAACCACCCGCTACCCCGTTCCTCTCGCGCAAGGACTCGTTCATTCCGATGACTTCGGCTCAGACTTCCAACGGCTCGGCGGAGAAGCCGATCGACCGTCCGGACATCACCGTCTCGGTGCGGCAGACCTTCGGTCTCGACAGCGACCTGCAGGTGCCCGCCTTCAGCAGCTCCAGCGAGCACGTTCCCGATCTCGACGAAGCCTACCGCTTCGACCGCGACACCACGCTCGCGATCCTCGCCGGCTTTGCCTACAACCGGCGCGTCATGATCCAGGGCTATCACGGCACCGGCAAGTCGACCCACATCGAGCAGGTGGCGGCGCGCCTCAACTGGCCCTGCATCCGCGTCAATCTCGACAGCCACATCAGCCGCATCGACCTCGTCGGCAAGGACGCGATCGTGCTGCGCGACGGCCGGCAGGTGACCGAGTTCCGCGAGGGCCTCCTGCCCTGGGCGCTGCAGCATCCGACCGCGCTGGTGTTCGACGAGTACGATGCCGGCCGGCCCGACGTCATGTTCGTGATCCAGCGCGTGCTCGAGGTCGAGGGCAAGCTCACGCTTCTCGACCAGAACCGCGTCATCCGCCCGCATCCGGCCTTCCGCCTGTTCTCCACCGCCAACACGGTGGGTCTCGGCGACACCAGCGGCCTCTATCACGGCACGCAGCAGATCAACCAGGGCCAGATGGACCGCTGGAACATCGTCGCGACCCTCAACTACCTGCCGCATGACGCCGAGGTGGAGATCGTGCTGGCGAAGGCGTCGAGCTACGACAACGAGGACGGCCGCCGCACCGTCAGCGCCATGGTGGCGCTCGCCGACCTCACCCGCTCCGGCTTCATCAACGGCGACATCTCCACCGTGATGTCGCCGCGCACGGTGATCACCTGGGCGGAGAACGCGCGCATCTTCAACGATATCGCCTTCGCCTTCCGGGTCACCTTCCTCAACAAGTGCGACGAGCTGGAGCGGCCGACGGTGGCGGAATATTACCAGCGCTGCTTCGGCACCGAGCTCAAGGAGACCGGGGTCCAGGCGACGCTGGTCTGAGCGAGGCCGCCGCCGATATGGCCGAGCCACCGTCACCGATCGAGATCTTCAAGCGCTCGACGACCGCCACCTTGCGGGCGATCGCCGAGCGCGACGACGTCACCGTGAGCTACGGGCCGGAGCCGCCCGGGCTTGCCGGCCCGCGCGCGCGGCTGCCGACGCCGCCGCGCGATCTCTCGCAGCAGGAGGCGGCGCAGGTGCGCGGCGCCGCCGACGCGCTGGCGTTGCGCCTCCGACATCACGACGCCGCCGTGCACGCGCGGCGCGCGCCGCAAGGCGAGATGGCGCGGGCGATCTTCGAGGGCGTGGAGCAGGCCCGCGTCGAGGCGCTGGGCTCGCGCAACATGGCGGGCGTCGCCGGCAATCTCGCCGCCATGCTGGAGGCGCGCTATCGCCGCCAGGGCTACGACCGGCTCTCCGAGCGCAACGAGGGCACGCTCGCCGAGGCGGTGCGGCTGTTGACGCGCGAGCAGCTCACCGGCGCCACGCCGCCGCCGGCGGCGCAGAAGCTGGTGGAGCTCTGGCGTCCCTGGCTCGAGGGCCGCATCGGCCGCGACATCCTGGAGCTCGACCGCCACGTCGGCGACCAGGACGGCTATGCCAAGGTGGCGCGCAAGCTGATCCAGGATCTCGATCTCGACCTCGGCGACGCCGAGGCGTCCGGCGACAGCGACGAGAAGGAAGGCGAGGGCGACGACACCGCCGACGCCGAGAGCCAGAGCGAGGCCGGCGAGGGCTCGGTGTCGGGCGCCCAGAGCGCGCTCGAGGCCGGCGTTCCCGAGCGGCAGGAGGACGGCGATCCCTCCGGCGCGGACGAGGTGCAGGGCGAGCTGATGCCTGGCGCCGGCGACGAGGATCCGGGCCGGCCGGGCCGCCCCGGCGTCATGCCGCGGAATTCCGGCGGCGCCGACGATCCCACCGCCTATCGCGCCTTCACGGTGCAGTACGACGAGATCGTGGACGCCAACGATCTCTGCGACGCCGAGGAGCTGACGCGGCTCCGCGGCCTCCTCGACCAGCAGATCGCCCATCTCCAGAGCGTGATCGCGCGCCTTGCCAACCGGCTGCAGCGGCGGCTCCTCGCCAAGCAGACGCGGGCCTGGGAGTTCGATCTCGAGGAGGGCATCCTCGATCCGGCGCGGCTCTCCCGCGTCGTCGTGAACCCCGCCTATCCGCTCTCCTACAAGCGCGAGCTCGAGACGGATTTCCGCGACACCGTGGTGACGCTGCTGATCGACAATTCCGGCTCCATGCGCGGCCGGCCGATCACCGTGGCGGCGATGAGCGCCGACATCCTGGCGCGCACCTTGGAGCGCTGCGGCGTCAAGGTGGAGATCCTGGGCTTCACCACCCGCGCCTGGAAGGGCGGCCAGTCGCGCGAGCAGTGGATCGGCGCCGGCAAGTCGCCCAACCCCGGCCGGCTCAACGATCTCCGCCACATCATCTACAAATCCGCCGACGCGCCCTGGCGGCGCGCGCGGCGCAGCCTCGGCCTGATGCTGCGCGAGGGCATCCTCAAGGAGAACATCGACGGCGAGGCGCTGCTCTGGGCGCACAACCGCCTCATCGCGCGGAACGAGCAGCGCCGCATCCTGATGGTGATCTCCGACGGCGCGCCGGTCGACGATTCGACGCTCTCGGTCAATCCCGGCAACTACCTCGAGAAGCATCTGCGCCAGGTGATCGACGAGATCGAGCACCGCTCGCCGGTGGAGCTGGTGGCGATCGGCATCGGCCACGACGTGACGCGGTACTACCGCCGCGCCGTCACCATCGTCGACGCCGAGCAGCTCGGCGGCACCATGCTGGAGAAGCTCGCCGAGCTCTTCGACGAGGATTCCCCCACCCGCGTCGGCGCCGCCTCGCCGGCAAGACAGCGGCTGCACTGAGAAGAAAAGCCCGCCATTGGCGGGCTTTTCAGTCTGTGGATCGGCGACAGCGCGCCTTCTGCCTACGCCATCCCGTGCGCGTCGAGGCCGTGGCTCTTGAACCACGCCAGCAGCTTGGCCCAGCCGTCCTTCGCCTGCTCGGCGCGGTAGCTCGGGCGGTAGTCGGCGTTGAAGCCGTGCGGCGTGTCCGGATAGATCACGATCTCGCAGGGCTTGTTGGCGGATTTGAGCTTCGCCTGCATGTCCTGGATCTGCGCCACCGGAATGCCGGGATCGGCGCCGCCGTAGAGGCCGAGCACCGGTGCCTGGACGTCGTTGGCGAGGTCGAGCGGGCCGACCGGCGTGATCGGCGAGTTGGCATGGCCGAGCGGGCCGTACCAGGCGACGCCCGCCTTGAGCCTGGGGTTGTGCACCGAGTAGAGCCATACCTGCCGGCCGCCCCAGCAGAAGCCGGTGATGCCGAGCTTCGAGGTGTCGGCGTATTTCGTCTTCCTCGCCCAGGCGACGGTGGAATCGAGATCGGAGGCGACCTGCACATCCGCCACCTTGGAGACGATCTGCGACACGATCGCCTGAGAGTCCGTCATCTTGGTCGCATCGCCCTGGCGCGCGTAGAGCGACGGCGCCACCGCGAAGTAGCCGGCCTTGGCGAGGCGGCGGCAGATGTCCTGGATATGCTCGTGGACGCCGAAGATCTCCTGCACCACCAGGATGGTGGGATAGGGGCCCTTGCCCGCGGGCCGGGCGTAGTAGCCGGGAATGGTGCCGTCCTCGGCGGGGATCTGCGCCATGCCGGCGACCAGCCCCTTGGTATCGGTGGTGACGACGCTCTGCGCCTGCACCGGCTGCACCGCGAGCGCGAAGCCGGTGGTGACGCCGGTGATGACGAAGCCGCGCCGCGAGAATTCCGATTTCGGCAGCAGGCTTTTGAGATGATTGCCGTCCATAATGCCCCCTCCCATGCTTGAAACTGGCGGAAAGTCTAGCCAGGGTCGGGGGCAGGAGCGCGCCACAATCGCGTGATGCTTCGGGCTTGACGGCAGCGGCAAGCCTGCGGCTTGCTCGCCATCGGCACAGATAGAGGGAGGAGCATATGGCCGAGAATCCGCGCTGGAAGCAGCGTCCGCCGGGATCCACCTGGGGCGATTTCGGCCCGGACGATCAGCGCGGCCGGCTCAATCTGCTGACGGCGAAGAAGGTGCTCGAGGGCGTCGCCGAGGTGAAGGAGGGCCGCGCCTTCTGCCTCTCGCTGCCGCTCGACTATCCCGGCGGCAACGGGCTCAACCCGCGCCGCCACCCGCCGAAGCTGCAGCCGACGGTGCGCGAGGGCCGGCCGAACATGAACTTCGCGCTTCGCGATCTCGATCCGCGCTTCACCGACGTCATCTCCGACGACGCCGCCTTCATCCATCTGCAATACTCGACGCAATGGGACAGCCTCGCCCATGTGGGCCAGCTCTTCGACGCCGACGGCGACGGCGTGCCGGAACGCGTCTACTACAACGGCTATCGCGCCGGCGAGCATGTGATCGGGCCGCAGGATCCCGGCGGCGCCGAGCCCGGCGCCCGCGCCCTCAGCGTCGAGAACATGGCCACGTCCTGCATCCAGGGCCGCGCGGTGATGATCGACCTCGAGGCGCATTACGGGCGCGCGCGCAAGCTCGTCGGCTACGACGACCTGATGCAGGTGATGGCGAAGGACGGCGTCACCGTGGAGGAGGGCGACATGGTGTGCCTGCGCACCGGCTTCTCCCAGCAGCTCCTGGAGATGAAGAAGAACCCGACCGAGGAGGCGCTGCACCGGAGCTGCGCCGCCCTCGACGGCCGCGACGAGCGGCTCCTCAACTGGATCACCAAGAGCGGCCTCGTCTCCTTGATCGCCGACAACTACGCGGTGGAGGCCTCGCCGTCGCGGCCCTGCGAAGAGGATCACTGCGCCTCGCTGCCGCTGCACGCCCATTGCCTCTTCAAGCTCGGCGTCAATCTCGGCGAGATCTGGTACCTGAGCGAGCTCGCCGACTGGCTGCGCGCGCACCAGCGCTACCGCTTCCTGCTGACGGCGCCGCCGCTCCGCCTGCCGGGCGCGGTGGGCTCGCCGGCGACGCCGGTGGGAACCGTCTAGCGCGTCGAGAGCAAATGCCACGCTGCCGCCACAAAGAGTGCCGATTTCGGCCCTAACCGATAGGTAGAGCTTCCGT
>DATKPX010000116.1:0-19198 GCA_035523855.1 Allostellaceae bacterium | reverse complement strand
CGCCGCTCATAAGCTGCTCACCATCGTCAACGCCATGCTCAGGGACAAAACCACATGGCAAAGCGCTTGACCGCCAACACAGTCGCTCCGTGGTGAAACCTTGACTGCCGGCGGCGCCAGGAAAAGCGACTGTGCGAAACGAACCCAATTCCGCGCCGCCCGGCGCGACGGCTACTGCGCCGCCTCGGACCAGGCCTTGTAGTCCTCGGGCTTCACCGAGCCGATCTGCTTCACGAAGGCGGCGATCGACCAGATCTCGTCGTCGCTCGCCTTGATGGCGCCGAAGCTCGGCATGCCCGTCATGTTGATGCCGTTCTTCACCACCCAGAAGATCTGCGGCGCCGTCAGCTCCTTGGCGGCGTCCTTGAGGTCGGGCGGGTCGGGGCGGAGGCCCTCGGAGAATTTCGCCCAGCCGACGCCGGGCCCGCCGTGGCAATTGGCACAGCCGCGCTGGGCGAAGGCGCGGGCGCCGGCCTTCACCAGCGCCGGGTCGTCGATCGGCTTCGGCGGCGAGTAGATCGCGTGCTTCTCGATCGAGGCGGTGCGCACCAGCGTCAGCGCCCATTTGACGATCGGCGGATCCGCCTCCGCCGCCGAGACGCTGTAGTAGCCACCGAAGAAGTAAACACCGGCGCAGATCGCGAGGATGATGGCGAGGGCACCGATGACAGCCAGCAAACGCATGGGCGTCCTCCCGGGGTAGGGCGTGCGATCGTGGCGCCAAGCCGCCGGGCCCGCAAGCCCTTGCGTGGCGCGCCCGATTTCGGTCACCGGCGGCGGAGGATCAGCGCCGCGGGTAGGGGGCAGCCCGCGGCTCCCCATTGCCTGATGGTTGAAGGCGTGGCAGTGTTCGCTCTTTGTTCGAGATCGATCGAGAGGGCACCATGCGCATTCGGATTTCGGCGAGGGCGACGACAGCCTGCGCGGTCGCCCTTCTGCTCGCCGCCTGCCATCCGCAGATGAGCCCGCAGGAGAAGCTGGCGGCGTGGCGGGGGCTGACCGATGCGCATTTCCGGGAGACCGCCACCATCCAGGACGACAACCTCGATCTGGTGGCGAGCTTCACGACCGAGAAAGGGCTTCCCGGCGCCAAGCATCCGGAGGACGGCTACTACTATCAGCACGAGTTCCTGCGCGCCTTCATCGACAAGCGGACCGGAAAGATCCAGTACCAGCTCTATTTCACCATGACCTACCCGGGGCCGGAGCGGCGCTATGAGACCGCGACCTATGAGGCGCCGAAAGGGACGCAGCAGGGGCTCGTCACCATCATCAATCGCAGCAAGAGCTGCGAGCGGTCGCAAGGTGTCACCTATTGCGACTACCGGGAAGACCTCGGGATCGCGCTCGATGAAAGTGTGGTGCGCTGGGTCGCCGAGCGCTATGGCGAGGGAGATCCGGTGAAGCAGGGTTGGCACTACAGAATCACCGCCCATGACGGCTCCGACTTCACCGGCTTGATCCATCCGGCGGAGCCGAAGGGCCTGCTGGAGGCGATGGTTTCCCATCGGCTGGTGAAGTAACCAAGATCAGGGCCGCCGGTTGTCTCGCTGCCCGCTGGGGCGCTATTCTCCGCCCCGCCGGCGGGCGGCCGGCCGCAAGACCTCAGCGGAAGGAAGATCCCCATGAACGTGTCCTGGCGCGGCGTATTCCCGGCGGTGACGACCCAGTTCCGCGCCGATGGCGCGCTCGACCTCGCCGGCACCCAGCGCGGCGTCGAGGAGCAGCTGAAAGCCGGCGCGCACGGCTTCATCATGCTGGGAACGGTGGGCGAGAACTGCTCGCTGGAGCCTGCGGAGAAGCGCCAGGTGCTCGCCGCCGCGAAGGAGGTGGTGGGGGGCCGCGTCCCCGTGCTCTCGGGCGTCGCCGAGAACACCACCGCCCAGGCCGCCGCCTTCGCCCGCGACTGCGAGAAGATCGGCCTCGACGGCCTCATGGTGCTGCCCGCCATGGTCTATAAATCCGACGAGCGCGAGGCGCTCGCCCATTTCCGCGCGGTGGCGGCGGCGAGCGGGCTGCCGATCATGATCTACAACAACCCGCCCGCCTATAACGTCGACGTGACGCCCGAGGGCTTCAAGGAGCTCGCCAGCGAGCGCCGCGTGGTGGCGATCAAGGAGTCGAGCGAGAACCTCCGGCGCGTCACCGACATCGTGAACCTGACCGGCGACCGCTACATCCTCTTCTCCGGCGTCGACGACTTGGTGCTGGAGAGCATGCTGATGGGCTCGACCGGCTGGGTCTCCGGCCTCGTCAACGTCTTCCCCAAGGAGTCCATGCGGATGTGGGATCTCGCATCCAAGGGCGAATGGGAGAAGGCGCGGGCGATCTATCGCTGGTTCATGCCGACGCTCCACCTCGACACCTTCCCGAAGCTGGTCCAGTACATCAAGCTCGGCCAGCAGATCGTGGGCAACGGCAGCGAGCTCTGCCGCGCGCCGCGCCTCAAGCTCGAGGGCGAGGAGCGCCAATGGGTGATCCGCCTTTACGAAGAGGCGCTGGCGAGCCGGCCGAACTGAGTCTCTGGTCACTCGCACCCCATGGCCTCCAACACCTTCTTCTGCATCGACGCGCATACCTGCGGCAATCCCGTGCGCGTGGTCGCCGGCGGCGGGCCGACGCTCGAAGGCAAGACCATGAGCGACTACCGCCAGGACTTCATGAGCCGCTTCGACTGGGTGCGCCACGCCCTCATGTTCGAGCCGCGCGGCCACGACGTGATGTCGGGCTCGGTGCTCTACAAGCCGCTGCGCGACGATTGCGATCTGGGCCTCGTCTTCATCGAGACCTCGGGCTGCCTGCCGATGTGCGGCCACGGCACCATCGGCACGGTGACGGTGGCGCTGGAGCAGGGGCTCGCCACGCCCAGGACCGAGGGCAAGCTCGCCCTCGACGCGCCCGCCGGCAAGGTGGTGGTGGACTACGTGCGCGACGGCCGCTTCATCGATCGCGTGCGGCTCTACAACGTCGCAAGTTTTCTCGAGGCGACCGACGTCGAAATTGACATTCCCAGCATCGGGCGTCTGAAAGTGGACGTCGCCTATGGCGGCAACTATTACGCCATCATCGATCCGCAGCCAGGCTATGCCGGGCTCGAGAGCCTGTCGGCGGATCAGGTGCTGCGCCTCTCGCCGATCGTGCGCAATCTCATGCGCGAGAAGCTGCAGCCGGTCCATGCCGAGAACCCCACCATCAAGGGCGTGAGCCACGTGATGTGGACGGGGAAGCCGCGCGACGCCAAGGCCCATGCGCGCAACGCCGTCTTCTACGGCGACCGCGCCATCGACCGCTCGCCCTGCGGCACCGGCACCTCGGCGCGGATGGCGCAGCTCGTCGCCAAGGGCAAGCTCCGGGTCGGCGACGAGTTCGTGCACGAGAGCATCATCGGCAGCCTCTTCGAGGGCCGCGTCGAGAGCGAGGCGCGGGTCGGCAACAAGGCCGCGATCATGCCCAGCATCGCCGGCTGGGCGCGGGTCACCGGCTACAACACCATCTTCGTCGACGACCGCGATCCCTACGCGCACGGCTTCCAGGTGGTGTGAGGCGATGCCGCCGGACGCCTCCGCGCTGATCGGTGCCGGCGATCCGCCGGCCGTGGAGATCGTGCGTCCCGAGGGGAAGGCGCCGGTGCTGGTCACCTGCGATCATGCGAGCCGCGCCGTGCCGCATGCGCTGGCGAAGCTCGGCCTCGGCGAGCGCGAGCTTTCACTTCACATCGGCTGGGATATCGGCGCCGCTGCGGTGACGCGGAACCTGGCGCGGCTCCTCGATGCGCCGGCGATCCTGACGGGCTATTCGCGCCTGGTGATCGACTGCAACCGCGACCTCGAGGATCCGACCTCGATCCCGGCGGTGAGCGACGGCATCGCGGTGCCGGGCAACCGCGATCTCGACGCGGCCCAGCGGGCGCGCCGCGTCGAGACGCTGTTCCGGCCTTATCACGCCGCGATCGAGCGGACGGTCGACGGCTTCATCGGCCGCGGCGTCCATCCCGCCGTGTTCTCGATCCACAGCTTCACGCCGAGCATGAACGGCATCGCCCGGCCCTGGCATATCGGCGTGCTCTGGAACCGGGATCCGCGCATTCCCGTGCCGCTGATGGCGGCGCTCCGCCGCGAGCATGGCCTCGTCGTCGGCGACAACGAGCCCTATTCGGCGCGCGAGCCCGCCGGCTATACCGTGCGCACCCACGCGGAGAACCGCGGCCTCCCGCACATGGCGGTGGAGATCCGCCAGGACCTGATCGCCGACGCGGCCGGGACCCGCGAATGGGGGGAGCGCCTCGCCCGCGTGCTGACGCCGATCCTGGAGGATCCCGCCCTCTACCGTGAGAAGCATTACTGACCCCTCGCCAACCGCGTCCCCCCTCGCCATATAGGGAGGACCCAGATGGGAGACCTTCGCATGGACGCCAAGACCGAGACCGAGCTCGAAGCCGCCGCCTTCCGCCGGCTGGTGCAGCATCTGCGCGAGCGCACCGACGTGCAGAACATCGACCTCATGAACCTCGCCGGCTTCTGCCGCAACTGCCTCTCGCGCTGGTATCGCGAGGAGGCGGAGAAGAAGGGCGTTGCCCTGTCGGATCCGGCCGCCCGCGAGATCGTCTACGGCATGCCCTACGACCAGTGGAAGGCAAAGTACCAGAAGGAAGCATCGCCCGAGCAGAAGCAGGCGATGGAGAAGCAGCACAAGCACTGAGCGGATGGCGCGCACGGCTTGCGCCGGCGCGCGCCTGTCGCTAGGGTCGCCGCCTCATTGCGGATGGGGTGGCGGGTGGAGGGCTCGATGGCGGCGAAGAAGACCAGCGGCGAAGTCGCGGCGGAGCGTCTCAAGTCCTTCGTCGAGCGCATCGAGCGCCTCGAGGAAGAGCGGGCGGCGCTCGGCGCCGACATCAAGGAGGTCTATTCCGAGGCCAAGGGCGCCGGCTTCGACGTCAAGACGATGCGGGCGATCATCCGCATCCGCAAGCTCGACCAGGAGGATCTGGACGAGCAGGAGGCGCTCCTCGACACCTACAAGCGGGCGCTCGGCATGCTGCCGCAGCGCGGCAAGCGCGCGGCGGACTGATCGCGTCAGTGCTTGAGCAGGTTTTTCAGGATGTCCTGCGGCTGCAGCGGCTGTGACGCCTGGGGTGCCGCGGACTGACCGTCGCCTGAGGAGCCCGTTGCGGCGCTGCCCTGGCTCTGCGCCGGCTGCTGCGGCTGCAGCAGCCGCTCGATCGCGCGGGTGCCCAGCGCGCGCGTGATGGCGTTGAAGTCGACGTCCCAGTTCGGCTGATCGATCGGCCCCTTGAGCGTGATGCCGATCGGCGGCGATCCCTGCACGCCGGTGAGCGCGAGGTCGGTGCGGCTCACCATGCTCCAGTTCGGCAAGTCGAAGATCGCGGTGCCGTTGCCCTCGCCGCCGTCCGCCACCAGATGCAGGTCGCGGCTGACCGCGACGCCGTTCGTCACCTTGAAGGTGCCGTCGAGGCTCGAATAGGCGGTGGAGCCGCTGGTGGCGGCGCGCAGCAGCGTGCCGAGATCGCCCAGCCCCTTCACCTGGTTGATGCGCTGATTGATCGCCGGCACGTTGATGCCGTTGATGCTGCCGCCGCCGCTCTTCAGCAAGGCGGTGCCGTTGAGCGCCGAGATCAGCTCGAAGGGGCTGGCGCCGGCGGTGGCGAGATCCGCCTCGGTGTCGAACCTGCCATCGAGGCGGTTGGAGGTGAGCGCCTCCTTGAGATCGGCGCCGGCGAGCTTCGCCTTGATGTCGAGGCTCGGCTGCGGCTCCAGCCTGAGCGCGGCGCTGGCCTCGAGCGCGCCGCCGAAGAGATGGCCGGAGAGCTGCGGCAAGGTCAGCACCGCATCCTTGAGGGCGAGCTTCACCTCGGGATCGGCGAGCCGCCAGGTCGCCCACACCAGGCTCTTGCCGCCGAGCGTCACGTCGGCATCGAAAAGCCGCAGGAAATCGAGGTCAAGAGGCGTCTTCGACCAGTGCTGCAGCCCGGCGGTGGGCCGCGTCCCGCCCGCCTGCGCAAGCATCACCCCCGGCATCAGGCGCCGCGGCACCGCGTCTTCCAGGAGGGCGGTCTGGCGCACCGGCAGGAACTTGTCGATCACGAGATCGCCGAGGGTCAGGTTGGCGGTGAGCCGCGGCCGCGCCGCGAGCTGCAGCTTGAGGTCGCCGGCGGCGGTCATGCCACCGACGTCGAGCGCCAGGTCCTTGATGGTCGCTGTGTCCGGCGCCCAGTCCATCGTGCCGCTCAGGTTCACCGCGCCGAGCTCGCCGCCCTGCGGCCGATAGCTGGCGCTCACCAGCCGCATCAGCCGGTTGAAGCTCGGGTGCTGGAGGTTGACGCCGAGCGTCCAGTCGCCCGCCTGCGGCGCGCTGGCGCTCAGATGCAGCTTGCCGCCGGTGGCCTCGAGATCGCTCTCGAGGGAGAGACGGTCGCCCTGCTGTTGCAGCTCGCCGCCGAGGGTGAAGGCGCCGAAATTGTCCGCGCTGGCGATGCCGGGCGCCACCAGGCGCAGCACGCGGCCGAGCTCCGGCCCCTTCATGTCGAAGACCGCGTCCGCCTTCTGGTCGCCGCCGATCCCCTGCAGGTAGCCGCTGAGCTTGCCGGAGGCGGCGCCGAGGTCCCCGACGCTGAACTCCGTCAGGGTGAGGTCGTGGTTCTCCAGCGTCGACACCAGATGCACCTTGCGGATCGGCTGGTTGCGCCAGATCAGCGTCGCGACGGCGGCATCGAGATTGGCGTCGAAGCTGGCGAGCGCATCCGCCAGCGCCTGCGGAACGGTAACGTGCGTGACGCCGCCGCCTGACACCGGCACCGCTGCGGCGGCAGCCGGCGTCGCGGCAGCCTGCGCTGGCGGCGCGCCGTCGCCGAGATAGGCGTCGAGGTTGAGCTGGTCGATCGCGATGCGCGCGCCAAACGCCGGGCGCTCGCGCAGCGCCGCGGTGACGGCGCCGGTGAGCCGCGAGGAATCGAAGCCGAGATCGATCGCCTTCGCCTCCAGCGTGCTGCCGTCGAAAGCGAGCCGGCTGGAGAGCGTCGCGCGACGCAGGCGGTCGGCGGGCACGCCCTCGACGGCGACGCCGAGCCAGCGCAGGAAGTCGCGGAAGTTGTCGGCGCTCGCCTCCATGGTGCCGTCGAAGCGCGGCGCGCCGCCGGCATCGGCGACGGTGCCACTCACGGCGAGATCGGAGCCGCCGGGCAGCAGGGCGCCCAGCCGCTTGATCGCGAGGCTGCCGTTGGCGAGCGCCGCCTCGAGGCGCAGCTGGCGGATGACGCCCTGGCGCCACTGCACCGCATCGACGCCGAGATCGACCGAGGCGCTGATGCCGCTCGGCAGCGCCAGGCGCGCGGCTCCGGCGCCGACATCCCGCGGCAGCGCCGTGATCGGTGCCTCGCGCGCGCCCGCCACCTTCGCAGCCGGCGCCGCGGCAACCGCCGCGCGCTCCGCCAGGAAGCGGTCGAGGTCGATGGTATTCACGGAGAACTTGAAGTCGGCAGCCGTTGGCGTTCCCGGCGCCACGTGCAGGGCGCCGCTGCCATGGATGTCCCCTAGCTCGAGGGTGAGATGCTCGAGGGCGATCCGCTCGCCGGAGGCGGCGACGTCGGCGGTGACCTGCAGCGGCTTCGCCAGCATCGGCGGCAGCGCGCCGCCGCCCGCCAGGGCCCAGACATCGCCGAGATCGCCGCTCTTGAGCCCGAGCTTGCCCTCGACCCGCGGCGCCGCGCCCGGCGTGACGGCGCCGGTGAATTCCGCGCTCGCCAGCGGCGGCGCCTTGAGGGTCAGCGAGACCGGCACATCGCTGCCGCCGAAGCGGCCGAGGTCGAGGGTGGTGGCGAGGGTGGCGCCGAAGGTGGTGAGGCCGCCTTCCGCATGCAGCGGCCCGGAGACCGCATCACCGGTCAGCACGAGATTGATGTGCTCGACCGCGATCGTACCCCTGGGTCCAAGGTAGTTGACGGTGCCGTCCTCGACGGTGAGGCGGGCGATCCTGACGCTGCTCGAGCCTGACGCTGCCGGCCGGGGAACGGCGCTCTCCGTGCTGGGCGCGGATCCTGCCGAAGCGCTGCCGGTGGCCGCGAAGGACCAGTTCGGCCGTCCGTCGGCGAGGCGCTCGAGCTGCACCACCGGCTGGATGACGCGGGCGCTGGTGATGTCGACCTGCAGGGTCAGCAGCGGCCAGAAGGAGAGGGCAGCATCGACCTCGCGCACGCGCGCCATGTCCGGCGTGCTGGCGCCGGGAAGGTTGGCGATGCGGAGATCGCGGATGGTGAGGTGCGGGCTCGGCAGCAGCGAGAGCTTGATCGGGCCGCCCAGCGTTACCGGACGGCCGAGCGCCGCCGAGGCCTTCTCCGCCACCATCGGCCGGTAGCGATCGAGGTCGACAAAGCTGGGCGCGACCAGCAGCGCCGCGATCGCCGCGAACAACAGGATGGCGAGGCCAATCGCGGTCTTGCTCACACCCACTCCCTGCTTGTGCCCGCGGATGTCAGGCTAGGCTCGGACCGGCGGTCGCCGGCTGGCGCCGTCCGATCCGCCCGACATGGAATTTCGCCCGATAGCCACGACCCGACGTTGCAACCCCTACGCAGGATGTTGGAAGATAGGCTATCATGCTTGCGGACGGGCGAGCACTGGGAGCCGGACCTGTCATGGGCGAAATAGTGAACCTCAACCAATTCCGCAAGCGCCGCGAGCGCTCCGCGGCCGAGCAGCGCGCCCAGCAGAACCGGCTGCGCCACGGACGCAGCAAGGACGAGCGCAGCAAGGCCCAGCGCGAGGCGGAGAAGGCGGCCAAGGAGCTCGACGACAAGCGGCTGGAATAGGCGAAGGGTCAGCCGTCGCCGAGGCCCAGCTCACGCTCGTAATGCGCCAGCGTGGCGCGGTCGAAGCAGCAGAACACCACCCGATCGAGGAGCGCGCCGGCGGCGAGCGCGGCGCGCACGGTCGCCACCGCGATTCCGGC
Organism: Allostellaceae bacterium; assembly: GCA_035523855.1. Taxonomy (GTDB): domain Bacteria; phylum Pseudomonadota; class Alphaproteobacteria; order ATCC43930; family CGMCC-115725; genus DASZHJ01. The sequence goes on along the minus strand of DATKPX010000116.1, from coordinate 10,237 downwards.
GGCGCGATCGGCGGGAAATCCGTAAATTCCCGTGGAGATTGCCGGAAAGGCGATGCTGCGGCACGCCCGCTCGCCGGCAAGCGCGAGCGCATTGCTATAGCAGGCGGCGAGCAGCGCATCCTCCTCGCCGCCGCCGCGCCAGACCGGCCCGACCGCGTGGATGACGTAGCGCGCCGGCAACCGGTAGCCGCGGGTGAGGCGCGCCTCGCCGGTCGGGCAGCCGCCGAGGCTCCGGCACTCCGCGAGCAGGTCCGGGCCGGCCGCCCGGTGGATCGCGCCATCGACTCCGCCGCCGCCGAGCAGGGAGGTATTGGCGGCATTGACGATCGCATCCACGGCAAGGCGCGTGATGTCGCCAAGATGGAGCTCGATATTCCGATCGGCGGGTCGAGTAACCTCGGTCATTCGCGGCATCCGAGAATACCCATACTGTGAAGGATAGGCGCCGCTTCGACAAGGCAGCGCCGCATGATCATCGGTATAGGTAGGCGCATGAACTGTCGCTACCATGCGCCCCTCGCTCTGCAAGGCGACAGCTCAACAAGGGGAGGTAAATGCAGGACGTTCATTTCTGGTCGGCGAAGAAGCTGGCCGGCGCGCTGAAGCGCCGCAGCATCGGCTGCCTCGAGATTCTCGATCACTATCTCGCGCGGGTCGAGCGCCACAATCCCGCCCTCAATGCGATCATCGCCAGCGATGTGTCGGCGGCGCGCAAGCGCGCGCGGGCGGCCGACCGCGCGTTCGCTAAGGGCGAGGTCTGGGGGCCGCTCCATGGCGTGCCGATGACGATCAAGGAGTCCTTCGACGTCGCGGGGCTGCCGACCACCTGGGGCCTGCCGGAGCTGCGCGAGAACATCGCGCCGAGAAATGCGCTCGCCGTCGACCGCCTGCTCGCCGCTGGCGTCACGCTCTTCGGCAAGACCAACGTGCCGCTGATGCTGGCGGATTGGCAGAGCTACAACGCCGTCTACGGCACCACCAACAATCCCTGGGACGTGACGCGCTCGCCGGGCGGCTCCTCCGGCGGCTCGGCGGCGGCGCTCGCCGCCGGTCTTTCCGCCATCGAGGCCGGCAGCGACATCGGCGCCTCGATCCGCAACCCCGCCCACTTCTGCGGCGTCTATGGCCATAAGCCCACCTACGGCATCTGCTCGTCGCGCGGCCACGCGCTGCCCGGTCGGGTGGCGGCGTCCGACATCTCCGTGATCGGTCCGCTGGCGCGCAGCGCCGACGATCTCGCCGTGGCGCTCACCGCCATGGCGGGGCCCGACGAGATCGACGGCGCCGGCTGGCGCCTCGCGCTGCCGGCGCCGCGGAAGACGGAGCTGCGCCAGTTCAAGGTGGCGGTGATGCTGAGCGACGCCAACTCCGAGGTGGACGAGGCAGTACAGGAGCGGCTGCAGGCGCTGGCGGAATTCCTCGCCCGCAAGAAGACCAAGGTGAGCGACCGCGCGCGGCCGGACGTCGACAGCACGCACGCGCAGCGCGTCTATGTCCAGCTGCTGCGAGCGGCGACCTCCGGGCGCCAGACCGACGACGCCTTCCGCCGCAACCAGGAGATCGTGCGCACCCTCGATCCCGCCGACGAGAGCTACTTCGCGGCGATGACCCGCGCTAACACCATGTCGCACCGCGACTGGCTGGGCTTTAACGAGGAGCGGCACCGCATGCGGCTCAAATGGGCCGCATTCTTCGAGGAGTACGATCTGCTGCTCTGCCCCGCCGCCGCCACCGCCGCGGTGCCGCACGATCAGGAGGGCGAGCGCTATCAGCGCACCGTCCCCGTCAATGGCAAGCGGGTGCCGACCACCGACCAGCTGTTCTGGGCCGGATATTCCTGCTGCTTCAACCTGCCGGGCACGGTGGCGCCGATCGGTCTCACCACCAGCGGCCTGCCGGTGGGCGTGCAGATCGTCGGCCCGCAATACGGCGACCGCACCTGCATCGAGTTCGCCCGGCTCCTGGAGCGGGAATATTACTCCTTCGTGCCGCCGCCGGCTTTCGCGTGAGCCACGCCTAGCTAGGGCCAGAAGAAGAGGACCATCAGCAGCAGGAACAGCGGCTCCAGGATGAGGCCCGACCACAGCATGTAGCCGAAGAAGCTCGGCATCCTGATGCCGCGCTCTTCGCAGATCGACTTCACCATGAAGTTGGGCGCATTGCCGATATAGGTGTTGGCGCCCATGAACTGCGCGCCGGCGGAGATCGCCGCCAGCGTGCCGGCGAGCGGCCCCATCAGAACGTGGGGATCGCCGCCCGCGGTGTTGAAGAGCATGAGATATGTCGGCGCGTTGTCGAGCACGCTTGAGAGACCACCGGAGAACCAGAAATAGAGGGCATTGACCGGCCTGCCGTCGGGGCCGATGAGCAAATCGATCCAGGAGGCGAGTGCCCCTTCGGCACCCGCCTGCAGGATCGCCGTCGCCGGCACCAGCGCGATGAAGATGGCGGCGAAGAGCTTCGCCACCTCCAGCATCGGTCCCCAGGAGAAGCCGTTCGCCTGATGGATGTCGGCGTGGGTGATCTTCAGCGACACGAGCGCCAGCAGCACCAGCACGCCGTCGCGCACCAGGTTCTGCAGCTCGACCTTGGTGCCGAGCACGCCGATCGCGATGCCGGGCTCCCAGGCGCCGCAAAGGACCACGGTCACGATCACCGCCACCAACAGCACCAGGTTGCGCCGACCGCCGATGCGGAAGCGGGTGACCACGGTGGGCCGCGCGGCATGGCTCTCGCGCCGATAGAGGACGGTGTCGATCGCGAGGAAGAGGCCGAGCAGGATCGCGACGCTGAGCAGCGCCGGCGCCCAGAGATGGGTCATCGGCCAGAAAAACGCGACGCCCTGCAGGAACCCCAGGAAGAGCGGCGGATTGCCGATCGGCGTCAGCGCGCCGCCGATATTGCAGACCAGGAAGATGAAGAAGATGAAGACCGGCGCCGAGTGCCGGCGCCAGGCATTGGCATGGATGAGCGGCCGTACCAGCAGGATCGGCGCGCCGGCGGTGCCGATCACGCTGGCGAGCACCGTGCCGAGGGCGAGCAGCGCCGTGTTGCTGAGCGGCGAGCCGCTCAGCCCGCCGATGGTGCGGATGCCGCCGGAGACCGTGAAGAGGGCGAACATCAGGACGATGAAGGGCAGATATTCTTCGAGGACGGTGTCGCGAAGGACCGCGAAGCTCGTCGTCGCTCCCATCGCCGCCAGCAGCGGCAGCAGGAAGGCGAGGCTCCAGAACGCCGCCACCTTGCCGTAATGCCGGGTCCAGAAGGCGGGTGCCAGCAACGGGAAGAGGGCGATCGAGAGAATGAGTCCGGCGAAAGGCACGCACCAGATAAGCCCGAGCGTCTGCCCGTCGAGCCCGGTGCCCTCCGCCGCCCGGGCGGCCGCCGGCGTCGCGGCGAGCAGCACGGTGCCCAGCATGCCTGTCTTCAGAAGGTGCATTCCGCTCCCTCGCATCTTCCCGGCATCAATGCCGGCCCCGACGGCCGCTGACAAGCGGAACCGGTCCGTTCCGTCACGCCCGCGCGAGGGCCGCTACCAGAAGGTGGTGCGGCTTCCTATGTCCAAGAAGAACATCCTGCCGACCCCCGAGGAGGCGCCAGCGCCCTGCGCGTCCCCGCCGTCCATGCGGTGAAGGGCACGCCGCTCAAGCGGCTTTCCCTGCCGGCCTGAAGACCGCCGTCTTCGGCCTCGGCGGCACCGGCATCTCCTGCCCGGTGGGCCTCGGGTCGGCGCGAAGTGAGGCGCTGAAGCTCAATCCTGGCCCGGCTGCGGTGCGTCCTTCGAGATGGCCGCTAGCGCTGCCTCCTCAGGATGAGGTCCTTTCTTACTGCCATTCTCCAAAGGTGCTCTTCCTGAGGAGCGCGCGCAGCGCGCGTCTCGAAGGACGCTGGCTGGCCCTGCAGCGTAGAGCTGCACGCCTCACACCCGGATGATCTTGCCCGGGTTCATGATGTTGTGGGGATCGAGCGCCTTCTTGATTGAGCGCATCACGCTGACGGCCTCGCCGTGCTCGGCGAGGAGGAAATCCATCTTGCCGTAGCCGACGCCGTGCTCGCCGGTGCAGGTTCCGTCCATGGCGAGCGCCCGGTGCACCAACCGCTCGTTGATGGCGTTGATTTCCGCCGCCTCGGCGGCGTTGTCGGGATCGAAGATGAACGCGATGTGGAAGTTGCCGTCGCCCACATGGCCGACGATCGCCGCCGGCACCGAGCACTTGGCGAGATCCTCGTTGGTCTCGGTGATGCACTCGGTAAGCCGCGAGATCGGCACGCAGACGTCGGTCGCGAGGCCCTTGCCGCCGGGCCGGAGCGCCAGCACCGCGTAGTATCCGTCGTGGCGCGCCTGCCAGAGCTTGTTGCGCTCCTCCATGGAGGAGGCGAAACGGAATTCCGCGCCGCCATGCTCGGCGGCGAAATCCCGCACCATCTCGACCTGCTCCTCGACCCCGGCCTTGGTGCCGTGGAACTCGAAGAGCAGCGTCGGCGCCACCTTGTAATCGAGCTTGGAGTATTTGTTGACGGCATCCATCTGGAGCGCATCGAGGAGCTCGACCCGCGCGATCGGGACGCCCGCCTGGATCATCATCACGGTGGTGTCGACGGCGTCCTTGACGGTGGGGAAGGGGCAAACCGCGGCGGAGATCTGCTCGGGAATGCCGTAGAGCCGAAGCGTGATCTCGGTGATGACGCCGAGCGTGCCCTCGGAGCCGACGAAGAGCCGCGTCAGGTCGTAGCCTGCCGCCGATTTCCGCGCCCGACGCGCGGTGCGGATCACGCGCCCGTCCGCCAGCACGACGGTGAGCGACAGCACGTTCTCGCGCATAGTGCCGTAGCGGACCGCGTTGGTGCCGGAGGCGCGGGTCGCGGTCATGCCGCCGAGCGAGGCGTCGGCGCCGGGATCGATCGGGAAGAAGAGGCCAGTATCGCGGAGATACTCGTTGAGCTGCTTGCGGGTGACGCCCGGCTGCACGGTCACGTCCAGGTCCTCCACGCTGACGCGCAGCACCTTGTTCATCTGCGAGACGTCGACGCAGATGCCGCCGTTGAGCGCCGCCACATGGCCCTCGAGCGAGGTGCCGGTGCCGAAGGGGATCACCGGCACCCGATGCTCGGCACAGAGCTTGACGATCTCGGCGACCTCCTCGGTCGAGCGCGCGAAGACGACGCCGTCCGGCGGCGCCGGGGCGTGGAACGACTCGTCCTTGCCATGCTGCTCGCAGATCGAGGCCGCGGTGGAGAAGCGCTCGCCGAAGCGCTGGCGGAGCGTCTCGATCACCACGCCGTTCGGCGGGTCGCGATGGAGCTTGGGGGTGGCCAGCACGATCTCTTGTCCTCCCTGAGAACAGGTGGCGCACAGCCTATCTCGCGCCGGCACCCGCACGCAACGGCGTGCGCCGGTGGCGGGGGCGATTGCGGGAGCATGGAATCGGCAAGCTCGCACAGTGACTTATACATGGGTTCGGAGCGCGGACTCGGTGTCGCGGTTCGAGGGCTGGTTCTCCGGCACGAGGTCCGGTGCTTCGCCAAGGCCAGCGGGCGGTGCTAGGCTGCGCGCTCTCATCTCCGGACGGAAAGCGGCATGACGGACCCAACCTGCGTCTTCTGCAAGATCGTCGCCGGCACCATCCCCTCCCTCAAGCTGCTGGAGGATGCCGAGACCCTCGCCTTCATGGACATCAATCCCGCCAATGACGGGCACTGCCTCGTCATTCCCAAGGCGCATGTTCCCACCGTCTTCGCCATCACGCCGGACGCTTTCGCGGCGGTCGGCCGCTCGGTGATCAAGGTCGCGACCGCCGTCAATAAAGCGCTGTCGCCCGACGGCATCAACCTGCTGCAGGCGAACGGACCGGGCGCCGGTCAGTCAGTGTTCCACTTCCACGTCCATGTGCTGCCGCGTCGGCGCGACGACGGACTCACCATCAACTGGACGCCGCGCCCCGGCGACCAGAAGCGCATTGCCGAGATCGCGCAGCGGATCAGGAAGGCGCTCTGATGTTCCCCGGCTTCGAGCTCATGACCATCGATACCGGCGAGACGAGAATCCGCCTGCGCAAGGGTGGCAGCGGTCCGCCGCTGCTCCTGCTGCACGGCCATCCGCAGAGCCACGTCATGTGGCATCTGGTGGCGCCGCGGCTGGCGGAGGCGTTCACGGTCGTGGCGGCGGATCTGCGCGGCTATGGCGACAGCTCCAAGCCGGAGAGCACAGCGGACCACGCGCCCTATTCGAAGCGGGCGATGGCGCGGGACCAGGTCGCCGTCATGGCGCGGCTCGGCTTCGAGCGCTTCATGGTGGCGGGGCACGACCGTGGCGGCCGCGCCGCCTATCGCCTGGCGATCGACCATCCCGAGCGCGTGAGCAAGCTCGCCGTCCTCGACATCGTGCCGACCGGCGAGGCCTTCGGCCGCGCCGACATGAAGTTCGCGCTCAATTACTTCCACTGGTTCTTCCTGGCGCAGCCGGCGCCGCTGCCGGAGCGGCTGATCGCCGGCGATCCCGATCTCTTCTATTTCCGCCGCGGCGAGCACCAGTTCACTCCGGAGGCGCTCGCCGAGTACCGCCGCCTCGTGCGCGACCCCGCCACCGTCCACGCGATGTGCGAGGATTACCGCGCAGGCGCCACGATCGACGCGGCGCTCGATCGCGAGGATCGCGGCAGGCATCGCATAAAGTGCCCGCTGCTCGCGCTCTGGGGCCGCCACGGCCAGCTCGAGAGCGCCTATGACGTGCTGGCGATCTGGCGGGACTGGGCAGCGGGTGAGGTCAGCGGTCGGGCGATCGACTGCGGTCACTATCTTGCGGAGGAGAAGCCGGAGGAGACCTATCGGGAGCTCAGCGCCTTCTTCGGCGGCTGATTCTCGCCCGAAAGCTCGCCCTCGCGGCAGCATTCGAGCACGAAGACCCGGAGCGCGCTGGAGAGGTTACCGCGGCGGTCCGAATCGATGGCGGCCACCAGCCGGTTGAGCGAGAGGCGGCGCCGGCGCGCGATCTCCTGCAACGCCGACCAGAACTCCACTTCCAGGGACAGGCTGGTGGGATGGCCGGCGATCAGTACCGAGCGCTTCCGGATGGTGCCGGCGCGCTGCCGCATCGGCTTGCGCTCGGCCATGGTGAGCCTCCGGGCAGGGTTGTCGCTCACTCAAACTATGCGGCCGGCGAGGCGCTTTATCCAACGACCTATTTCCAGCATTCCAGGCGGACGGTGTACTTGAGCGCCTGATCGGCGATGGTGGCGGTGTTGAGGTCGCGGCCTACGGGCGGCGACGCGACGGCGATGTTGTGCGCCTTGAGGAAGGCACGCGCGTCCTCCGCCTTGATGGCGAAGTTGATGTTCTCGGGAATGGCGCCGGTGAGCTGGGCCATCTTGAGCGTCGAGAGGGTAGCGACCACCACGCCGACGAGGCGGCCGCTGCCGTCGAGCAGCGGGCCGCCGCTGTTGCCCGGCTGCACCGGTGCGGAGATCTGCAGCAGGTGACGGTCGTCGCGCGGGCCGGCAAGCGCGCTCACGATGCCGGTGGTGACGACGGCGTCGGAGGTGACGAGGCCGCTCAGCGGGAAGCCCATCACCACCACGTTCTCGCCGAGCTTTGCCGGGCCGTCGCGGAAGGTGACGGCGGCGGGCACGCCGTGCGGCAGCTGGAGCAGCGCCAGGTCGCGCTCGGGATCCGTCGCCATCACCTTAACCGGCATTGCACTGTCGCCTTCGGTGACGCGCATCTCGGCGCAGCCGGCGACCACATGGTTGTTGGAGATGATGTGGCCCGAGGTGGTGACGTAGAAGCCGGAGCCGGTCGAGTAGATCTGCGGCTTGCCGCTGCCGGAGCCGCCCGCGGCGCGCTTGCCGCCGACGACCGTCTCGTCGGGCTGGAATTTTTTCGCGGCACTTTCCGCTGCCGCGATCTGCTTGGGCGGCAACTGCGAGGAGAGGCGCTTCGCCGCGTCGCGTGCCAGCTTGCGCTCCTTCTCCGGCGTGTTGGAATTGCCGATGGCGACGGTGTACCAGAAATAGGATTCCGTCAGGTCCTTCTCGACGCCGATGCCCTGCTCGTAGAGGCGGGCGATGCTGGTCTGGCCCGCGCCGTCGCCACCCTCCGCCGATTGCAGGAACCACTTCGCCGCCTGGCGGTCGTTCCTCTTGACGCCGCGCCCGTCTCGTAGGCGGCGCCGAGCGCCAGCGCGGCGACCGGCAGGCCCTGATGCGCGGCGAGGCGGAACCATTTGACGGCGTCACGCTCGTCGTGATGAACGCGCAACCGCATCATGCCGAGCGCGAACTGGGCTGGCGCCAGGTGCTGGTTGGCGGCGGCCTGATACCATTTCTCGGCGTCGGCATCACCGCGCGGGACGCCGCGGCCTTCCTCGTAGGCGAAGCCGAGATTGAGCTCGGCATAGGGGTTTCCCTGGTCGGCGGCGCGGCGATACCGCTTCACCGCCGCGGCGTCGTCTCGCGGGACGCCCTTGCCGCGGGCGTAGAGGATGCCGAGGAAGTTCTGGCAGCTCGCATCGCCCTGGTCGGCGGCGGTCTTGCAGGCGGCGAGCGCGGCCGCGAAGTCGCCTCTGTCGTAGGCCTCCACGGCGTCGCGGATGCTGGCGGTTGCCGGCGCGGCGGCGATGACGAGGATGAAAAGTGCTAGCGCGAGCTTTCGCATCTCTCCCCTCCCGAGGGATGTGGGGAAAGACGCTACAAGAATATCGTGTTCAACGCTAGTTCCCTGCCATGCGCTGCAACTTAGGGCTTCGGGCGCGGTGCCTCAGGGCAGTCCCAGATGTCGCATGCGGTTGGCTATGTTGTCCTGGCGGCGTTTGGCGATCTCAATGAATTTCGTCCGCTGGTCCGCCGTCAGGCTCTCGAGAAACGGCAGCAGTGCCTTCGAGACGTTGGTCTGGAAGTCGCGGCGGTTGTCCGCGACCTGGGCGAAAAGCTGCGAGATCTTGTCGGGATCGGGCTGTGGCTTCGACAACTCGTCCCAGATCTGCGCGCCGAGCTTTGTATTGGCGTCGCGCAGCGCCATGCCGTGATCGCGCACGACCTGGGTGAAGGCGCGAAAGGTCTTGCGCTGATCCTGCGTCAGGTCGAGCTCGCCCGCGAGCGTCTGCAGCGGCGGCGGACCGCGCCAGTGCTCCATGACGAACTTGCTGTAGACGAGGCCGGCGATGAAGAAGACGTTGAGCGCCAGCGAGAGGACGAGCGCCACCTTTACGAGCCGGCCCTTTTTCTGAGGCTGGCCCGCCGCGCCCTCGATGGGCACGGTCATGTATTCGACTCCTCGCCGAGATCCGAGAAGAAGCCAGAGGGTGGGTCGAACAGCTCCTGGGTCAGTGCCGTCTCCTGGCGGTCGCCTACCAGGCTGCTATAGGCGTCGGTGCCGAGCGCGAAGCCGATGAGGCAGGTGACCAGCAGGCTCGCCGCCATGCTGGCCCAGGCCGCGGCCGTCCGCCAGGAGCGTCCTGACGGCGCCGGTCGGCGGAACGCCAGGATCTGACCGCTGCGGCCATCCACCAGCGTGCTGGCGCGCGCCAGCACCGCTTCCGGCGCCGGCAGGGCGATACCGCCGTGACGCATTTCCCGCGCGAGCTGCACATCCTCGAGCCGCGCCGGATCCTCGACGAGCCAGGATTCCACGCGCTCGGCCGCGAGCTCGCTCAGGCGGCCCTCGGCATAGGCCGCCACCAGCAGGGGATCCGGCGCGGGCACACCCTTGCCGGCCGGCTCCGCCGCCGCAGCCCGCCACCGCCGCCAAAGGGCGGAATCGCGATCGCTATCCAAGGGTTCGCTCATGGCCAGTCTCCATTAATGATCTAGGCGCCTAAGGCGCGCAATATCCCCACGAAACCGCCGGTTCATCCCCCCTCCGCGGCAAAATGCGCACGCAGTTTCAGCATCGCTTTGTGATGCGTGCTGCGCACGGTCTGGGGGTCGACGCCAAGGGACTTGGCGACGTCCGCGACGTCCATGTCCTTCTCGTAAAGCAGCGTCAGCACCAGTTGCTGGCGCGGCGACAGCAAGTCCTTGGGAAGCTTCAGCGGCTCATGGTGAACGTCGGTGACCGCCAGCAGCATCTCGGGCACGTCGTCGATCGCGGTCGACGGCGGTCGGTGGCGGCGCTGCGCGTCCCTGGCGGTGCTGCGGGCGACGATCGTCAGCCAGGTGGAAAGCCCGGCCCGGTTGGCGTCATAGGTCTTGAGCAGCCGAAAGTCGTCTTTGCAAAGCCGAACAAAGACTTCCTGGACCAGGTC
>DATKPX010000115.1:0-4280 GCA_035523855.1 Allostellaceae bacterium | reverse complement strand
CACGGCCGCGACCATGGTGCGCGGCGCTGCGGACCTCGTCGCGGTGGCACCCGGCAAGGTCCAGATTCCCTGATCGGCCACGTCGGCTTCGCCGGCGGCGCCGTCGCGCTCGTCGCCGAGGTTGCCGCCCGCCGCCGGAGCGACGCCCGGCAGCCAGGTCGGCGCGATCGTCGGTCCGAGATCGGCGGCATCGCTCGTCCGCGCCTGAGGCGTCGCGGCGTCGCCGGTCTGGTCCGCTGTCGAGGAACAGGCGCCGGTCATCGCCAGCAGGCAAGCCGCAAGCCCGATGCGCAGCGCGCGACCGGCCGCGAGGCTGGACAGGGATGCCCCATGCGATGTCATTTGAAGCGGAAGTCTGCCACAGGCGGAGAGCCCATTGTAGAGCGAGAGCGACTCGAAACGGCCGATGCCGACTCGATTCGCGTCGGTCCGACAATCATCCATCGTCTCGTCGCGGTAGCGCGGATCGCGGTCGCGAGCCCATGCGGTGGGGTAAAATCCCGCGTCGCGGGCGGCCGACTCGCGCGCCGCCGAAGCAATCCTTTCCATCGCCGGATTCCGGCGCGTAGAATGTGCCGGGCAGCGATTTCCGGCGGATCGACTGGAAGCGACTCGAAGAGGTGTCTCACTGTGACAGACCTGCTTCGATGTTTAATCGGCGAATGAGCCGCACTGTCGACCGGGCCTTTGCGGCGCAAGGCCGGCGATCCATCGTTCCGATCGGAAACTTCGCTGCGGGCACACGATGACCGTCCGTCGCTAGCGCGGGCGGTCTGGCGGAGGCGATGGGCAAACGGCGGCGGATCACTCTGTTCTCCAAGCGCGGGAAACCTCCCGATGAGGTCGGCGTCAGGGGAATGGGGCTGCTGGCGGGGAAGGGCATGTATGCCAGCCGCTCGCCGCGCGAGGGCGTCCGGCCGCTTATGGAAGAGTCTCCGCTCACCACCATGCTGGGCGAGCATCCGGCGGCGGAGCCGCCCGATACCGCGCCCTCGAGCCGCGTGGTGATCCTGATCGAGCTTGCCTGCTTCGTCATGATCGCGTTCGTCGCCGGCTCCGCGCTGCTGTTCTACGGCACGACGCCCGGCACGCAAGGACCGCCGCGGCACGAGCCGGAGGCGGCCGGCACCGCCGCGCTGCTGCCGCAGGTAGAGCCGGCGGCGGCACCGGACAAGGCCGGCGAAAAGCCTGAGGAGGAGCCCGCGGCGGGCGGCGCGAGCAGCAAGATCGAGCTGCCGCCCCCGCCGCAGGTGGCGCTGGCGCCCGAGCCGCGCCAGGACGTGCCGGCGAGCTCTGCCGCGGCCGGGAGCGGCGCGGTGGCGCCCTCGGCACCGGCGCCGCCGATCGCTGTCGCCGTCACTCTCCCGCCGGAGGAGATCGCGATGCTGGTCGAGCGTGGCGGCGAGCTGTTGCGCACCGGCGACATCGTGGGCGCCCGCTTCTCTTACGAGCGGGCCGCCGCCGGCGGCAGCGGCGATGCGGCGACCGGCGCCGGCAAGACCTACGACCCGCTCTACCTGGTGTCGGCAGGCGTCCGCGGCATTCAAGGCGACCCGGGCCGGGCGGCGAGCTGGTATCGCAAGGGGGCGGCGGCCGGCAATGCCGAGGCGCAGCAGCGGTTGCGCGCCCTGCAATTCGCATTCCCGCAATGACGAGAGCGCCCGGTGGCGATAAAATCCCTTTTCCGCATGCCTGTCCCTTGGGCGCTCCGGATTGGAGCCTTCGCATGAACGCCGCGTGCCGCATCCTGCTGGGGCTCTTCGCCGCGACGATGGCCTGGGCGGGCTTTTCCCTCGCCGGCCAGGCGCAGAGCGTCGTCGACCGCACCACGCGGGGCGCGGTCGAGCTGATGACGGACGATTCCGACGCGATGTCCCTGCGGATCGCCCAGGACCTCGCTTCGGTGATCGATGACGGCTCGACCCGGCGCGTGGTGACGGTGCTCGGCAAGGGATCGCTGCAGAACCTCGCCGATCTCAAGACGCTGCGCGGCATGGACATCGCGATCGTGCAGACCGATGTGCTCGAGTATGCGAAGGCGCAGCGCGTGCCGCCCAGCGTCGACAGCCTCACCTACATCGCCAAGCTCTACAACGAGGAATTCCATCTCCTCGCCGGCGCCGACATCAAGAGCGTGAACGACCTCGCCGGCAAGAAGGTGAACCTCGGGCCCTCCGGCGGCGGCACCCAGGTGACGGGGGCGCGGGTGTTCGACTTCCTCGGCATCAAGATGGAGGCGACCGCCTACGACCATCGTCTCGCCCTCGACAAGCTCGCCGCCGGCGAGATCGCGGCGATGGCCTATGTGGGCGGCAAGCCGCTGGCGCTTTTCGCCGGGATGCGGGCGCCGCAGGGACTGCACTTCCTCGCCATCCCCCTCAACTCCCGCCTGATCTCCGCCTATGTGCCGACCCGGCTCACGGCGGAGGACTACCCCGACCTCATCGCCGGCAGCGACACCGTCGATACGATCGCGGTCGGCACCGCGCTGATGGTCACCAACCTGCCGTCGGATACCGAGCGCTACCGCAATATCGCGAATTTCACCGACGCCTTCTTCACCCAGTTCGCCAAGCTGCAGGAGTCGCCGCACCATCCGAAATGGCGCGAGGTGAACCTGGCCGGCGATCTGCCGGGCTGGCGGCGCTTCCCGCCGGCGGAGACCTGGCTGAAGCGGAACGTCTCGACGCCGCCGGCGTTGAGCGATCAGCAGATGCGCGACATCTTCATGAAGTTCCTGGACGAGCGCGCCCGCGTCAGCGGCCAGCCGATGAACGGCCAGCAGAAGCAGGAGCTCTTCGATCAGTTCAAGCACTGGCAGACCACCCAGACGAGATAAGGCAAGAGGACATCCAGGACAGGCAGCAGATGGGCAGCGACTTCTGCAGGGCGGGCGGGCCGATCGCGATCTCGGCTCCGCGCGAGCATTGAACCGGCGCGGCGGACAGGCATCGGGGCGACGATCGCCGAAAGCGAGAAGCCCACGGGCGCGGCCTGCTTCGGCCCAGCTGATCGAGCTTCACGACCGGATCCAGGAATCGCCGTCGGTCAAGGCGCGCACCGCCGCCGCCACCCATGTCGGGACGCTGCTCACCTCGGCTGAGCTCTCGTCCGGCGAGCGCGCGGCGGCGCTCTCCATCCTCGAGAAGCTGGTCAAGGACGTCGAGCAGGAGGTGCGCAGCGCGCTCGCCGCCCACGTCAAGAACTGCGCCGTCCTGCCGCCTTCCATCGCCCGCGACATCTCCGAGGACGTCGACGCGGTGGCGGTGCCGTTCATCGAATGCTCGCCGGTGCTCTCGGACGCGGATCTCGTCGCCGTCATCGAGCTCGGCAATACGCGCAAGCAGGTGGCGGTGGCGCACCGCGGGACCGTCAGCGAGCGGGTCTCCGACGCGCTGGTGGCGACACGGAGCGGCGACGTCGTGACCGCCCTGCTGGCGAACCTGCAGGCGGCGGTCTCGGAGCCCGCCTACCACGAGATCGTCGAGCATTTCGGCGCCGACAAGTCGGTGCAGGGGCTGATGGTGGAGCGGCCGCTGCTGCCGATGACGGTGATCGAGCGGCTCATCCAGTCGGTCTCCACCGCGCTCCGCGAGCGGCTGGTCAAGAAGCACGCGCTGCCGGGCGAGCTTGCCGACGAGCTGGTGGGGCAGGCCGGCGAGCGCGCCTTCATGCGCGACGTGGCCTCGCTGCCGCGCGGCTTCGACCCGGAGGCGCTGGTGCAGCGCCTGCACGCCAACGGCCGGCTGACCCCGACGCTGCTGATGCGGGCGCTCTGCCTCGGCGATACCAGGTTCTTCGAGGCCGGCATGGCGGTGCGCGCGGGCATCCCGGCGGGGAACGCCATCATGCTGATCGGTGATCGCGGGCCGCTGGGATTCAAGGCGCTCTACGACAAGGCGCGCCTGCCGGCGGAGCTGTTCCGCGCCTTCCGCGCCGCGCTCGACGTCATTGCCGAGGTGCGGCGCTCCGGCCGCGAGAGCTGGGACGTCGGCTGCGTCCGGCTCATCATCGACGGCGTCATCCGGGAATATGACGAGGCCTGCCCCGACAGCCTCGAATACCTGCTGAGCCAGATCTCTCACGGCATCCTCGGCCGCTCGGAGCGCTCGGCGCGGATCTGACGCGCGCCAGATTCAGTGGCGCCGCAGCCGCCGCTCGACGCGTCGCGAGTAGAGCGACATCATGAAACAGCAGATGAAGAACACCACCATCGCGAAGACATAGCCCTCCTTCGCGAAGCCGAGCCAGGCGGGGTCCTTGAGCGCCTGGTTGACCAT
>DATKPX010000114.1:0-8134 GCA_035523855.1 Allostellaceae bacterium | reverse complement strand
AAGAACGCCACCAGATCGTAGTCGCGGCCGGGATATTCCTTGGCGGGCGCCACCTCGAAACGGCAGCGATCGGCGACACCGGCGGCCTCGGCCGCCTGCCGCGCCCGCTCGATCGACGGCGCGTGATAGTCGAAGCCGTGGAAGCGGGAATTCGGGAAGGCCTGCGCCATCAGCACCGTCGAGGCGCCGTGGCCGCAGCCGACATCGGCGACGCGGGCGCCGCGCTCCAGCTTGGCGGCGACGCCGTCCAGCGCCGGCAGCCACTCGCCCACCAGGTGATGGTTGTAGCTGGTGCGGAAGAAGCGCTCGGTGCCGCGGAAGAGACAGCCGTGATGCTCGTGCCAGCCGACGCCCTTGCCGCTGCGGAACGCCTCGGTGATCTTCGGTTCGTCGCGCAGCGCCGCCGCGATGACATCGTAGGCGCCCGCCAGGAAGACCGGCCCGCCCTCGTCGGCGAAGACCGCCGCCTGCTCCGGCGTCAGCGAGAAGGTGCCGCTCGCCGCGTCGTATTCCGCATAGCCGGCCGCCGCCTGGGCGGCGAGCCATTCCCGCACATAGCGCTCGGTGGTCCGGGTCCGCTCGGCGAGCGCCGCCGGCGTCAGCGGTCCGGCCTCGGCCATCGCCTTGTAGAGACCGAGCCGATCGCCGACCAGCACCAGCGCGGCGCCCATCGCCGCGCCCATGTCGCCGAGCATGCGGCCGACGAATTGATTGAGCTTGTCCTCGTTCACTTCGGTCATGGAAAGTGTCCTCGATGCGGGTGATTGGATCGCCAGCCTAGGATGAAGGGTCGCCCGCCGCTTCGCCCGATCGGGCCATCGGCGCGCTGGATCGAACGGGCCAGCCGTCCCCATGGATAGCCGGCGTGCCACCCGACGGGAGTGACGTAGGCCACACGATGGAAGCGATGGGCGTTGAAATTTACGTGATGCCGGCGCGGGCGGCGAGCGCGGCGGCGGCGGCGCGCGTCGGAAGATCGAGCTTGGTCAGGATGTTGCCGACGTGGCGCTTGACCGTGTGCTCGCTGAGGGTGAGCTCGGAGGCGATGGCAGCATTGCTGAGTCCGCGCGCCACCAGGCCGAGCACCTGCCGCTCGCGCAGGCTGAGCTCGGCGAAGCCCGGCTCGTCCTCGCCCTTGGCCACGGGTGCCGCCGCGGTGGCCGGCTCGCTCTCCGGGACGAAAAGAGGAAAATCGCCGCCGCCTGGCGATTTGAGACCGGGCCCCTCCTGTCTCGCGCGGAGAAGCAGGCCGGAGCCCGCCACCAGATCGCGCACGGTGCCGGAGACCAGCACCTCGCCGGGGCGCGCCACCGCCGTCATGCGCTGCGCGGTCTGCAGCGCGACGCCGCCGATGCGCGCCATGGCGCCGCTGCCACCGATCCGTTGCACCTCGCCGGTGTGCAGCCCCTGGCGCACGGCGAGGCCATGCTCGCGTCCCGCCGCGGCGATCGCCAGCGCGCAGCGGATGGCGCGGCTGGGCCCGTCGAAAGTGGCGAGCAGCGATCCGTCGCTCCTCAGCCCATCGATGACCCAGCCGCGGTGCCGCTCGACGGCCTCGATCGTCTCGGCGCGATAGCGCTCGAGTCCGGCGAGCCAGGCACGGTCGTCGGGCACGCCCTCCGCCGGCGCCGCCTCGGCGATCAGCACGGTTGCCAGCACCCGCTCGGGCTCGGCGCGGGCGCCGGCGCCGGACTGCCCGGTGAGGAATTCCTCGATCTCGTCGACGATGCGATCGGTGTCGCCGACCCAGACCAGATGGTCGCTGCCCGGCAGCTCGACGTATCTGGCGCTGTCGATGGACTGCGCGAGAAAGCGCCCGGCGGCGACGTTGACCCGGACGTCGCCGGTCCGGTGCAGCACCAGGGTCGGCACGCGGATGGTGGGCAGGACGCGCCGCACGTCGATCTCGGCGTTCATATATGCCAGCGCGATCGCCGCCGCGGGGCTCGCGCCCAGTCGCTCGAAGCGCGCCCACCAGTCCCGGAAGCGCTCGTTCTGTCGCATGCCCGGCGCGAATTTGAGCAGCATGTCGCCGCGCCCCCAGCTCGCCTCGGCGCGTGCGATGAACTCCGCCAGCTGCTCCGGCGGCATCACCCAGGAATGGAAATGCGCGTAGGCGCCATAGAGCACCAGCGCCCGCGTGCGCTCGGGATAGGTTGCCGCGAACAGCATCGCCAGCGGGCCGCCCTCCGACGCGCCGAAGAGCGCCGCGCGCTTCGAGCCCACGGCGTCGAGCACGGCGCGGACATCGTCCATGCGCGTCTCCAGGCTTGGCAGGTCCGTCACCGGCACGCGGTCGGAGAGTCCGGTGCCGCGCTTGTCGAACTGGATCAGCCGGCAGAAGGACGCCAGCCGATGCAGCAGATGCGCGAAGCCGGGATCGTCCCAGTGATGATCGAGATTGGAGACGAAGCCGGGCACGAAGACGAGGTCGAGCGATCCCTCGCCCAGGACCTGATAGGCGATGTGGACATCGCCGCTACGGGCGTAGCGTGTCTCCGGCGTCTTCACCCCGCTCCTCCGAGACTGTCGCGAGCGGCCGCCGACGAGGGGTGGCGGCGCTCAACGCTTCTCCATCGCCGCGTTGACGCACGCGCCCTTGCGCTTGGGATCGCCCATCTTGGCGCATTTCGGGAACAGCTGATCGACGCGCTTGTCGAGATCCGTGTTCTGGCCCAGCTGCAGGCACTGATCGGTGCGGGTACCATCGCACATCGGAAAGGCGATCCCCGGCGGCAGGTTGAAGGACGTCGCGGGGGCCTGGGCAAAAGCCGCGCCGGCGGCAAGAGCGAGCAGCAGCGCGCCCGACGCCAGAACAGGAAATCTCCGCATGAAAGGTCCCTCCATCATCGTCGCGCCGCTGGCCGGCGCAGCCGTCGCAGCCTACACCACGCGGCGCCGAACGATAGCCGAGGCGGCGGGGGAACCACTCACGCGCCAGCGGCCGCGCAATGACATTTTCATGACGAGTTTCCCGACCATTTTCCTTCATCAGGGGAGTCTCGGGCACCATCTATAAAAAAGGGATACAGGCGACTCATATAACTATCTATAGGAGCAAAATCGCTCGATTTCACGGCGCATGCGCGATTTCTGCGGGAGTCCGACCCCGTTTCGGCGAAGAAGTCATCAACATCTGTCAATGCAGCGGGCAGCATCCCGAGGTAACCTTTATAACTGTTAGTAGAGGTTAATTCGTGGAGGGCTTGGGGATGCGTTTGCCGGATCAGGTCTACATCAAGCGCGAGCCGCGAGCGCTGCTCGCGGATTTCTTTCTCACCGCCGATCGCTATGCCGCCGAGCGCGGCGTGCTGCTGTCGATCTCCGCGGACTTCGACGAGCTGCTCGCCGTCAATCGGGCGAACCTCGAGAGTTGGAATCCGCTCATTCCCAGCATCTCGCCCGAATACAACGACATGACCCGGCACCAGGCGTTCTGGCTGCGCGGCGAGAGCCGCGAGACCGGCAAGGTCGTGCTGGCGCGCGCCTGCCGGCTCTACGATCTGCCGCCGGGGCGCACCATGCATGACGGCTTCGCCGATTTCACCCTCTTCTACGACGATCCCACCCGCGCCGGTCCCTTCGAGCAGATCTACTCCACGGGCATTGCGCCGCGCGGCATCGCCGGCCGCTTCGTGATGTCGGTCGGCGGCTGGCACCACCCGACCATCCGCAAGCTCAACCTCTCCGCCATCGCGCCGCGCGTCGTGCGCGCCTGGGCGCACAATGAATGGGCACCGCCCCTCTTCACCAGCATGGTGGAGGATCACATGGTGGAGAAGGCGCGCATCTCCTACGGCATGAAGAACCAGGAGGCGGGCATCAACTGGCCCGGCTGCCCGTTCCACGATCCGTTCCTGGCAACGCTGTTCTGGATGACGCCGACGCAGCTCCTCGAGGGGCTGGAGAAATTCACCACCGAGGAAGAGCAGAAGCGCGTCGCCGTGGCCTCAGAGCGGAAGCGCGAGATCGCCGCTTAGGGCGCTGTAGCCGACCACCAGCGGCTTGCCCTTCAGGCTCGCGAAGGGCAGCAGCCGGCGGCGATAACGCACGCGCGTCGGCTGGCGGCTGGTAGTGCAGATCACGGCGTCGACGTGGTCGTAGCGGCCGCCGCCGCTCGCCAGCGCGCTCTCGTAGTGGCGGGAGACCCATTCGGTGTAGAGGCGGTCGGTCTGCTCGGTGGCGAGCGGACGCCCGACCTGCTGCCAGTTCTCGAAGGTGCCGATGCCGCTGCCCATATAGCGCACGAGCCAGCCGTCGCGCGGACCGGGCTCCAGCACGAAGGTGCGGTCGAGAATGCCCTGGCCCAGCGCATCGTCCATGAAGTCCGAGGAGAAGCGACCGCGATGGGCCTGCCAGAGCCGGCGCAGTCCGTCGGTGCCGGCGCAGGGCTCGTCGGGATCGCGCTCCGCCATGCGCAGCCGGGCCTCGGGCGCGTGCAGCGCGCCGTCGCCGATCATGCGCAGCCGAGCGATCGCCTCCTCGACATCGAGGAAGGATTCCGTCAGCCAGCCGCCCAGGAACATGCGGATCCGCACCTGGATCAGGCTCGGCGCATGGGCGAGATCGTCGACGACGGCGGCGATGTTCTTGGCGTCGAAATCCTGCGCGTTGAGGCAGATGTCGAAACCGACGGCGTCGCCGCGCACGATGATCGCGAGGTGATTGAGCACGAGATAGTCGAGGACGCCGAAATCGGCGCTCGGATAGCCGATGAACCGGGCGAGGTCGCCACCTTCCACATATTGGAAGATGCCGCGCGCCACCATGAACATCCCGTGCCTGGCCGCCATCTCAGCTCCGGTCGGCGGGCTCGCGCTCACCCGTGTCCGGTCCCCGCACCAGCGCGCGGATCGGACGAGCCGCCGACCGGATAAAATGATCGGAGTTTCCTTAAAGTCTGGATAACGCCTCACGCCGGTATGGTTAACGGCGAGCGGAAGCGGGCACCGCCGCGCGGGCGGCGCCCGACCCTTCTCGCGCCCCTCCCGCTCAGCTCTTGGAGACGGCGTCGTTGATGCAAGCGGCCTTCTGCTGCTTGCCCTTGACCTTCGCACAGTTCGGATAGGTCTGATTGAGCTCGCGGTCGATCTGCGCGCTGCGGCCGAGCTCCAGACAGGAATCCGTATGGCTGCGGTCGCAGACCGGATATTTCATGTCGCCGGGCGTCGGCGATGCCGCCATCGCGTTGGCACCGAGACCGAGCGCGGCGGCTACCACTACCAGAGTCATCAGGCGGGACATGGCGTCCTCCTTGTTGGCTTACCGGAGCAAAACCGCACGTCGCCGCCCGCGGTTCCGCGCAACACGCGAAAGACACGGCCGCTTCCTTCCTGTGTGGTACCGTCGCCTGCGGGTGGTACATCGGCCGGCGCGGGACTACCGTGGCGCGTGGCGAGGCGGTTTGCCCGCGGGGGCTCTGCCGTTATGCTGGGCAGAAGCCACACGGGGGAGGATGCAAATGCCGAAGCTGTTGCCGGCGGGCGCCAAGGAGCAATTCGAGCGCGACGGCTTCTATTTCCCGATCCGCGTCATGCCGGAGGCGGAGGCGCGGGACTATCGCCGGCAGCTCGAGGCAGAAGAAGAGCGCCAGGGCGGACCGCTGCAGAGCAACCGGCGGCACAAGGTGCATCTGCTGTTCCGCTGGGCCAACAGCCTGGTGCGCCATCCGCGCATCCTCGACGCGATCGAGGATCTGATCGGCCCCGACATCCTCTGCTGGAGCAGCAACTTCTTCATCAAGGAGGCGATGAACCCGGCCTTCGTCTCCTGGCACCAGGATGCGACCTACTGGGGCCTCGACCGCGACGATGTCGTCACCGCCTGGATCGCGCTGTCCGACGCGCCGATCGAGAGCGGCGCGATGAAATTCCTGCCCGGCAGCCATCGCGGCGCGCAGCTGCGCCACGTCGATACTTTCCACGAGCACAATCTCCTGAGCCGCGGGCAGGAGATCGAAGTCGCGGTCGACAACGCCGAGGGTGTCTTCGTGCCACTCAGGGCCGGCGAGATCTCGCTGCATCACGTGAAGCTGGTGCATGGCTCCGAGCCCAACCGCACCGGCGACCGCCGCATCGGCCTCGCCGTCCGCTACATCCCGCCCTATGTGCGCCAGGTCAAGGTCCGGGATTCGGCGATGCTGGTGCGCGGCGTCGACACCCACGGCCACTACGATCTCGAGCCCGAGCCGGTGGCGGATCTCGATGCGGCGGCGCTCGCCGCGCACCGGGACGCGCTCGATCGGCAGGTGAAGGCGCTCTATTCCGGGACCGACAAGACGGTGTTCCGCGCCTGACCCCGTGACGCCCGGCGCCGTCGCGACCGCGGTCCTGCTTGCGCATCTAGGCGTCGTCCTCTTCAACATCTTCGGCCTGGTGGCGGTGCCGCTCGGCGCCTGGCTCCGCTGGCGCTTCGTGCGCGGATTCTGGTGGCGCCTCCTGCACCTCCTCTCGCTGCTGGTGGTGGCGCTGCAGGCGCTCCTCGGCCGCGCCTGCTTCCTCACGCTCTGGCAGAGCGCGCTCGAGGACCGGGCGGCCGGCGCGCCGCCGCCGATGATCGCGACCTGGATCAACCGCGTCATCTACTGGCCGCTGCCGCTCTGGGTCTTCGCGACCGCCTACGTCCTGATCTTCCTCTATGCGCTGCTGCTCTGGCGCTGGGTCCCGCCGCAACGGGGCGCCTGAGGCTATTGCTTCGCGCGCTTCGCCTCGTAGACCTGGAGATTGCAGAGCGCCAGCCGCATCAGCGGCGTCGCCACGCCGAGCGCGGCGCCGCGGCGGACCATGTCGCCGAGAATGTGATCGCTCTCGGTGGCGCGCCCACTCTCCATGTCGTGGCGCATGGAGGCGGTGAAGACCGAGGCGCGGTCGGTCAGCATCTTGCGCGAGCGCTGTGCCGCCTCGGATCCCACGGGATGAGCGCTCGCCGCCGCCACCGCCTCGGCCTCCGCCAGCATCGCCAGCATGCAGCGCTCGCCCTCCGCGGCGGCGAGGATCTCGCCGACATGAGCATGGTTGAGCGTCGTCATCGCCGCCAGCGTCGACAGCATGACCAGCTTCTCCCACATGTCCTGCATGATGTGCTCGGAGAGCACGGTCTTGAACTTCGCCTTGCCGAACTCGGCGACGATCGCATCCGTCCGGGCGGAGCGGCCGCCGGCGAGCTCGCCGAAGGTGATGACGGCGAGCTGGCCGTTATGGATCACATGGCCTTCCGGCGACAGCGCGCCGCCGATGTAGCAGGCGCCGCCCAGCACCTGCTCCTTGCCGAAGCGCGCCGCGAGCGTGTCGATGTGGAGGAGACCGTTGAGGAGCGGCAGCACCAAGCTCCCGGGCCCCACCGCCGGCGCGATGGCCTCGAGGGCGGTGGCGAGGTCATAGGCCTTGGCGGTGAGCAGCACCAGGTCATAAGGCTGCCGGATCGCCCCGGCGAGCACCGTCTCCACCGGGCGCTCTATATCGCCGGCGGAGCTCTTCACCACCAGGCCGCCCTTCTGCAGCGCCTGCTGGCGCGCCGGCCGCACCAGGAACGTGACGTCGGCGCCCGCTTCCGCCAGCCGGCCGCCGAAATACCCGCCGATCGCACCGGCGCCCAGAACGAGAATACGCATCGTCTCTCCGTTTCGAATATTGCCGTTTCGAATATTGATCGAGCGAGATCATAGGGGCGTCGTCACCGGCAGGCGAGCCGCAAAGCGATCCCGCTTGGAGCGGCCCGGCGGCCTCGCTAGTCTCGTGGGCAGCACCGTCGCCAGCCGCAGGAGATCCCGCGCCCATGGCCCCTCCCCCTGATGCTTCCGAGCCGCGCGATACCAGCGCCGGCGACCTGCTGCTCCGCGCGCTCGATGCGCACGGGATCGATTTCTTCTTCTGCAATCCCGGCACCGATTTCCCGCCGATCATCGAGGCCTTCGCGCGCGCGCAGAAGACGGAAGCACCGGCGCCACGGCCGCTGGTGGTGCCGCACGAGAACACCGCGGTCACCATGGCGCACGGCGTCTATCTCGTCTCCGGCAAGCCCCAGGCGGTGATGGTGCATGTGAGCGTCGGCACCGGCAACACGCTCAACGCCCTCATCGACGCCGCGCGCGACCACATTCCAATCCTGCTGCTGGCGGGCCGCACGCCGCTCACCG
>DATKPX010000113.1:0-8134 GCA_035523855.1 Allostellaceae bacterium | reverse complement strand
GCAACCCGCGGACTCCATGACCGGTTCGATCGAGCGGCGAGCGATATTCAGGCATGACCATCGGAACGCGACTCTTCACCTGGTGGAAGGGCGAGCTGGTCGGCACCGATCAGTTCGGCAATCACTATTACCGGGAGAAGCCGGGCCGCCAGCTGCGCCGCGGCGCCGGCCACGACAGCCGCGAGCGCCGTTGGGTGCTCTATAAGGGCGAGGTCGAGGCCTCCAAGGTGCCGGCGGAATGGCACAGCTGGCTGCATCACACGTCGGATACCTTGCCGCCCGATGGCGGACGCCCGAAATATTCCTGGCAGAAACCGCATCAGCCCAACCTCACCGGCACGCCGCTGGCCTATCGGCCGCCGGGCTCGGTGCTGAAGGGCGGCCACCGCGCGCCCACCACCGGCGACTACGAGCCGTGGCAGCCCGAGTGAGCTCTACCGCCGCCGAGGAGACGCGAGCCGCATGAACCGCAATGCCGTCGAGACCGTCATGGGCGCGGTGGTCCTGGTGGTCGCCGCGGTCTTCCTGTTCTTCGCCTACACGACGAGCCAGGTGCAGGCTCTGGGCGGCACCGAGTACACCGCGCGCTTCGACCGCGTCGATGGCATCCGCGACGGCAGCGACGTGCGCATCAGCGGCATCAAGGTGGGCTCGGTGGTGCAGCAGAACCTCGATCCGAAGACTTTCTTTGCGGTGCTGCACATCAGCGTCGATCCCAAGGTGAAGCTGCCGGTCGATACCGTCGCCAGCATCACGTCGAGCGGCCTGCTCGGCGACAAGTACCTGGCGCTCGAGCCCGGCAACGAGGACGACACGATCAAGCCCGGCGGCCGCATCGAGCACACGCAGTCGCCGATGAATCTCGAGAACATGATCGGCCAGTACATCTTCGGCCAGACCGGCAAGAAGCCCGATGCCGGCGGCGGACAACCCGGCGATGCCGGCAGCGCCCCCGCGCCCAAGCCATAGCGCGGTTCCCGGCACGAGTGCCGTCGAGCAGCGCTGGGATCCCGAGCGCTATCAGCAGAATGCCGGCTTCGTCGCGGCGCTGGGCGCGCCGCTTCTCGACCTCCTGGCACCCAAGGCGGGCGAGCGTATCCTCGATCTTGGCTGCGGCGATGGCGCGCTGACCGCGAAGCTGGCGGAGATCGCCGATGTCGTCGGCGTCGACGCCAGTGCCGAGCAGATCCGGGCGGCGCGGGCGCGCGGCCTCGACGCCCGCGTCATGGACGGCAACCGGCTCGACTTCGACGGCGAGTTCGACGCCGTCTTCTCCAACGCGGCGCTGCACTGGATGCGCGATCCCGACGCGGTGATTGCCGGCGTCTGGCGTGCCCTCAAGCCCGGCGGCCGCTTCGTCGCCGAGTGCGGTGGCGCCGGCAATGTCGCCTCGATCCTCGCGGCGCTGGTGGCGGCGCTCGACCGCCGCAGCCTCGACGGCAAGGCGGCGGTGCCCTGGTATTTTCCAGCGCCGGAAGACTATCGCGCGCGGCTGGAGCGGCGCGGTTTTCAGGTGGAGAGCATCGCGCTCATCCCGCGGCCGACGCCGCTGCCGGGCGCGCTCGGCGACTGGCTCGACACTTTCGCCGAGAGCTTCCTCGCCGCGGTGCCGCCCGTCGAGCGGCCGGCGGTGAAAGCCGAGGTAGAGGCGGCGCTCCGCCCGACGCTTCTCGATGCCGCCGGCGTCTGGGTCACCGACTACGTCCGCCTGCGCTTTGCCGCCCGCAAGCCCGCGGAGGCCGCCCGATGAGCGCGCCGAAGAAGCCGGAGAAGCTCGATCTCCCGGTGTGGCTGACGCCGGCGGGCGAGAAGCTCTCCTGCGTCGAGAAGATCAAGGTGCTGAACGAGAACCTGCTGGAGATCCAGGAGCTGGCCCAGGAGGCGCTCGAGGACGCGATCCTCATGGGCGGCGACGAGGCGCAGTTCCGCGCCGTGCTGCTGCGGCTCGCGGAGAGCCTGGTGAACCCCTACAAGAAGCCGGAGTGAGCGCCGTGGCCGAGAGCGCACCCGTCACCGAGAAGGACTGGCTGCCGGAAGACTGCCGGCGCGTCATCGCCGCCGCGGAAGCGCGGCTCCTCGGCAACGATCTCGACGCGATCGAGGCGGAGATGGTGCGGCTCGTCGACGCCCATGAGCGCCACATGGACCGCGAGACCCTCGGCCTCAATGCCGGCACCAACGTGATGAACCCGCGCGCGGCGGCGATGCTCGGCCGCTCGCTCGGCAACCGCCCGTCGCTGGGCTATCCCGGCGACAAGTACGAGATGGGGATGGAATATGCCGAGCAGATCGAGGTGGTGACCGAGGCGCTGGTGAAGCGCCTGTTCGGCGCGCCCTACGCGGAGATCCGCGTCGGTTCCGGCGCGCTCGCCAACCTCTACAGCTTCATGGCGACCTGCCGGCCGGGCGAGCGCATCATGGCCTTCACCGGCGAGATGGGCGGCCACGTCACCCATCATCACGCCGGCTGCGCCGGACTCTACGGCATCGAGACGCATCCCGTGCCCTGTGACGGTGCGCGCATGACCGTCGATCTTGAGCGGCTGCGCGCCGATGCGAAGCGGCTCAAGCCCAAGCTCATCACCGTCGCCGGCTCGCTCTGCCTCTTTCCCTATCCCGTGCGCGAGATGCGGGCGATCGCCGACGAGGTGGGCGCCTGGCTGCTCTACGACGCCGCCCATATGGGCGGCATCATCGCCGGCGGCCGCTTCCAGGCGCCGCTCGCCGAGGGCGCCCATCTCATGACCATGTCCACCTACAAGGCCTATGGCGGGCCGGCGGCGGGGCTGGTGCTCACCACCGAGAAGCTGCTGGCGGAGCGCCTCGACAAGATCGCCTATCCCGGCCTCACGGCGAATTTCGATCTCGGCAAGACCGCGGCGCTGGCCCTCGCCACCCTCGACCTCCTGGAGCACGGGCCCGCCTATGCGGTGATGTGCATCGAGAACGCCAAGGCACTGGGCTCGGCGCTGGCGGCGGAGGGGCTGCCGGTGCACGGCGTCGAGGGCAGGGGCCACACCGAGAGCCACCACCTGGCGCTGCACGCGGCGCCCTTCGGCGGCGGCCAGCGCGCCTCCAAGCATCTCGCGCGGGCCAATGTCCTGCTCTGCGGCATCGGCCTGCCGATCGCGCCGGTGGAGGCCGATCTCAACGGCATCCGCATCGGGACCCAGGAGGTGACGCGCTGGGGCCTGCGTCCCGCCGACATGGCTGACGTCGCGCGCTTCATCGCCCGCGTCTTCGTGGCGAAGGAGGAACCCGCGCGCGTTCGCGGCGACGTCATCCGCTACCGGCGCGATTTCCAGACGCTGCATTTCGTGCGCGATGGCGACCATGCTTCCGCCACAGTCTGAGCGTCCTTAGGCGGGCAAATGCGCAGCGGACCCCCCACCCCGACCCTCCCCCTCAACGGGGGAGGGGCTGACGAGACTGCCACCATCATTCCCCCTCCACCCGTGAGCGAGAGGGGCGGGGTGAGGGGCAGGGCATGCGCGCTGCTCGCCGGCCTTGCTCTGTTGATCGCTGCGCCGCTCGCCCACGCACAGACCGCAGCACCCGCGACCGCGGTGGCGCCGCAGATGATCGCGGTGCTGCAGGGGCTCGACAAGACCACCGCGCGCGTCACCACCTTCGACGCGCCGGTCGGCCGCAGCGTGAAGTTCGGCTCGCTCGTCATCACCGCGCGGGCCTGCAACAAGCAGCCGCCCGAGGAGGCACCCAACACCAGCGCCTTCCTGCAGATCGACGACACCCGCTCGTCGTCGGGCTCCTCCGCCCGGGCGGAGCGCGTGTTCAGCGGCTGGATGTTCGCCGAGAGCCCGTCGCTCTCGGCCCTCGAGCATCCCGTCTATGACGTGACCTTGCTGGACTGCAAGACGGCGACGGGGTCGGCGCCCAAATAGACCGGAAATTCCGGATTGATCTCCAGCGCCTGCTCCAGCTGGCGGTGGTAATCGGCGCGCGAGATGGCGATGGCGCCGAAGCGCTCCAGATGCTCGGTCACGAACTGGGTATCGAGCAGGCGGAAGCCGCCGGTGACGAGCCGTGCCACCAGATGCACCAGCGCCACCTTGCTGGCGTCGCGGCCGCGGCTGAACATGCTCTCGCCGAAGAAGGCGCCGCCGAGCGTCACGCCGTAGAGACCGCCCATCAGCTCGTCTCCCGCCCAGGCCTCGACGCTGTGGGCGAGGCCGCGCTCGAAGAGGCCGCCATAGAGGCGGAGGATCTCGTCGTTGATCCAGGTCTTCGGCCGCATCGCCGTCGGCTCGGCGCACCCGCGCATGACGGCCTCGAAGGCGGTATTCACCCGCACCTGGTAGAGCCCCGAGCGCAGCGTGCGCCTGAGCCGGCGTGGCAGGTGGAACTGTCCCAGCGGCAGCACGCCGCGCGGGTCCGGATCGACCCAGAAGAGCTCGGCGTCCTCGGCGGACTCCGCCATCGGAAAGAGGCCCGCCGCATAGGCGCGCAACAGCAGGTCGGGCGTCAGCGCGATCATCACCTTCTGATGAAGGCCAGCCCGGCCGTTCCGTCAAGTCTCGACGCGAAACCCAGCTCTCAGGCGGATTTCAGCTGCGCGGTGTCGATCGGCAGCTTGCGGAGTCGCACGCCGGTGGCCGCGAAGATCGCGTTCACCACCGCCGGGCCGATGGTCGAGGTGCTGGGCTCGCCCATGCCGCCGGGCGCCTCGCCGCTCTCCACGATGTGGACCTCGATCGCCGGCGCCTCGTCGATGCGCAGCATCTGATAGCTGTCGAAATTGGCCTGCTCGACGCGGCCGTCCTTGAGCGTGATTTCGCCATAGAGCGCGGCGGTGATGCCGAAGATGGCGCCGCCTTCGATCTGCGCCTTGACCGTGTCGGGGTTGACCACATGGCCGCAATCGACCGCGCAGACCACGCGCTTCACGCGCACCTGGCCGTCCTTGCCCACCGCGACCTCGGCCACCTGGGCCACATAGGTGCCGAACCCGAAGATGACGGAGACGCCGCGGCCGCTGCCCGCTGGCAGCGAGCCGCCCCAGCCGGCCTTGGCAGCGGCGAGATCGAGCACCGCGCGCGCCCGCGGCGACTTGTCGAGGAGGCCGCGGCGGAACGCCACCGGATCCTGCTTGGCGGTGACGGCCAGCTCGTCGATGAAGCCTTCCACCATGAAGGCATTGTGGGTGACGCCGACGCCGCGCCACCAGCCGGTGAGCAGCCCCGCCGGCGGCTCGTGGCGGACATAGTCCACATGAGCGTTGGGGAAGCTGTAGGGGCCCATGGCGGCCTCGACGGCGTCGAAGTCGTGGCCGTCCTTGAACGCCGGCGGCAGCCACCGCGCGAGGATCGAGGAGCCGGTGACGCGGTGCGACCAGGCCACCACCTTGCCGTCGGCGTCGAGCCCGGCGGCCATGCGGTCGTAGTAGTAGGGCCGATAGATGTCGTGCTGGATGTCCTCCTCGCGGGTCCAGATCACCTTCACGGGACCGTCGACCTGCTTGGCGATGCGCACCGCGAGGGCGATGCCGTCGACATCGAGCCGGCGGCCGAAGCCGCCGCCGATGAGGTGGTTGTGGATCTCGACCTTCTCCGGCGGCAGGCCGGTGAGCTCCGCGGTGACGGCGCGGGCGCGACCGGCGATCTGGGTCCCGACCCAGACGTCGCAGCGGTCCTTGGCGACGTGGACGGTGCAGTTCATCGGCTCCATGGCCGCGTGCGCCAGGAACGGCACCTGGTAGATGGCCTCGAGTCTGGTGGCGGCGCCCTGCAGGGCCGCGGCGACGTCGCCTTCGTTCTTGTCGACGACGCCTGGGCCCTGCGAGGCCGCATCCATCTCGCGGATGAGATCGGCGCTCGAGACATGGGCGTTGGCGCCGTCATCCCATTTGATCTCGAGCGCCGCCAGCCCCTTCTTGGCGGCGCCCATGTGATCGGCGATGACCGCCACCGCCTCGTCGAGGCGCACGATCTGGCGCACGCCCTTAACCGCCTTCGCCTTGCTGTCGTCGAGGCTGGCGAGCTTGCCGCCGAACACCGGCGAGGAAGCGACGGTCGCGATCCTCATGCCGGGAAGCCTGGTGTCGATGCCGAACTCCGCTTTGCCGTTGACCTTGAGCGGCGTGTCGAGGCGTTTGGCGGGCTTGCCGATGAGCTTGAAGTCCTTCGGGTCCTTGAGGGCGATCTGCTCCGGCACCGGCAGCGCCGCCGCCTTGTCGACCAGCGCGCCGTAGGCGAGCTTGCGCTTGCTGGCAGCGTGGATGACCGCGCCGCTCTGCGCGCGGCAGGCGGCTGCGTCCACGTTCCACGTCGCGGCGGCGGCTGCTATCAGCATCATGCGCGCGGCGGCGCCGGCGCGGCGCATCGGCTCCCAGGAGGCGCGGATCGCCGTCGAGCCGCCGGTCGCCTGGAAGCCCAGCAGCGGATTGGCATAGAGCTTGTCATCCGCCGGCGCGTGCTCGAGATGCACCTGGTCGAGGCCGACTTCCAGCTCCTCCGCCAGCAGCATGGGGATCGAGGTGTAGGTGCCCTGGCCCATCTCCACATAGGGCATCACCATCGTCACCTGACCGGCGCGGTCGATGCGGATGAAGGCGTTCGGCGCGAAACCGTCGCCGCTGGCCGCCGCGGCCTGCCGCACGGGCCAGGGCAGCATAACGCCCAGCACCAGGCCGCCGCCGGCGGCCGAGGCGAGCTTCAGGAGCGAGCGGCGCGAGATGCCGGAACCGACGGGCTGATCGAGGGGCATGGCGTCAGCCTTTCTTCGCGGCGGGGGCGGGAGAGGCGGCGGCCTGCTTGATCGCGGCGCGGATGCGGACATAGGTGCCGCAGCGGCAGATGTTGCCGCTCATGGCGTCGTCGATCTCGGTGTCGCCGGGATGCGGGTTGTCGCGCAGCAGCGCGCTCGCCGACATGATCTGGCCGGACTGGCAGTAGCCGCATTGCGGCACTTCCAGGTCGACCCAGGCCTGCTGGATGCTGCGGCCGGAGGGCGTCTGGTCGATCGCCTCGATGGTGGTGATGGCGGAGTCGCCGACGCTGTCGATGGTGGTGATGCAGGAGCGCGTCGGCGCGCCGTCAACATGCACGGTGCAGGCGCCGCAGAGCGCCATGCCGCAGCCGAACTTGGTGCCGGTCATGCCGAGCACGTCGCGCAGCACCCAGAGCAGCGGCGTGTCGTCGTCGACATCGACCGTGTGGCTGGCGCCGTTCACCTTGATCTTATAGGCCATCGACTGTCTCCCGCCGTTGCACTGCCGGTATGGCCGGGAGTGCCGCCGCCTCAGCATCGCGCGGGGAAGCGGGCCTTGATCGCGCGTTCTTGCTGAGCCTTGGAGCGCCTTGCGGCCGCCGGGGCCCTACCGGTCGCGGCCGATGAAGCGGCCGAGCCAGTGCACGTCGTAGTCGCCGTTGATGAAATCGGGCGAGGCGAGCAGACGCTGGTGCAGGGGGATCGTCGTATCGATCCCGGTGATGACGTATTCCTCGAGCGCGCGGCGCATCCGCATCAGGCACTCGTTGCGGCTGACGCCGTGCACGATCAGCTTGGCGACCAGGCTGTCGTAGTGCGGCGGCACCGCGTAGCCCTGATAGAGCGCGCTGTCGACGCGGACGCCGAGGCCGCCCGGCGCCAGGTAGCCGGTGATCACGCCGGGCGACGGCGTGAAGGTCTCGGGATGCTCGGCGTTGATGCGGCACTCGATCGAGTGGCCGGCAAGCTTCACGTCCTCCTGGCGATACCCGAGCGGCGCGCCGGACGCGATGCGGATCTGCTCGCGGACGACGTCGATGCCGCTCACCATCTCGGAGATCGGGTGCTCGACCTGGAGACGGGTGTTCATCTCGATGAAGAAGAACTGCCCGTCCTCGAACAGGAACTCGACGGTGCCGGCGCCGCGATATCCCAGCTTGGCGATGGCGCTGGTGGCGATGGCGCCAAGCCCGGCGCGGGCCGCGCCGTTGAGCGCCGGCGAGGGCGTCTCCTCCAGCAGCTTCTGGTGCGAGCGCTGCAGCGAGCAGTCGCGCTCCCCCAGGTGGATGACGCCGCCCTGGCCGTCGGCCAGGATCTGGATCTCGATGTGGCGGGGATGCGAGAGGTGGCGCTCGAGATAGACCTCGGCATTGGCGAAGAAGGCGGCGGATTCCCGCTGTGCCGCCGG
>DATKPX010000112.1:0-4780 GCA_035523855.1 Allostellaceae bacterium | reverse complement strand
CCGAGCGCCGTCATGATGAGCGCCTCGCCGACCGGCCCAGCCACCTTGTCGATGCTCGCCTGGCCGGAGATGCCGATCTCGGTCAGGGCGTGATAGATGCCCCAGACCGTGCCGAAGAGGCCGACGAACGGTGCCGTCGAGCCGACCGTGGCGAGGAAGGCGAGGCCGCCCTGCATGCGGTTGTTGATCGCGTCGATGGCGCGCTGGAGCGACATGGCGATCCAGGAGTTGAGGTCGATCTCCTTGCCGAGCGCACCCTCGTGATGCTCGCGCGCGGCGATGCCCTCCTCGGCTAGGATGCGGAAGGCGCTCCGCGGCGCCAGCCGGTCGGCTCCCTCGCGCAGGCTCCGCGCCTGCCAGAAGCCGCGCGCCGCGCGCGCCTGCCCCAAGAGCACCGTCTGCGCCACGAGCTTGGTGACGAGGATGTACCAGGTGCCAATGGACATCACGGCCAGTGCCAGGAGGGTGCCGCGCGCCACCATGTCGCCCGCGTGCCAAAGGGCGGTGAGGCCGTAAGGGTTCTCGACGATCTCCTGGGTCGCGGCAGGTACGGCGACCGCCGCTTCCGCCGCCGCGGGTGCCGGCGGCGGCATCGCCGTGCCCTGGGCCGCAGCCGGGCAGGAGAGGGCGGCGAGGAGCCAGAGCGCGAGCAGCGCCGCCTTGGATGCGAGCCCCGCACGGGTTTTCGTCGGCGTGGCGCGGTGGGCTGCGTTTGCGTTCGGCATGAGGGGCGGAGAGCGCATCTTGGCCTCTATTGCAATTTCCAGGTGAAGCGGATGGTGAACCATTGCCTCTGCGGCTTGCCGTCGACGGTGCCGGGAAGGAAGCGGTAGTCCGCCTTGACGCCCTCGAGGGCAGCGCGGTCGAGACGCTCGAAGCCGCTTGATTTGACGAGGCGCGTGTCCAGCACGCGCCCGTCCATATCGACCAGCACCTCCATGAGAAGCGAGCCCTGCTCGCCGAGGCGGCGCGCTGCGGCTGGATATTCCGGCTCGTGGCTCTTCGCGGAGTCGAGACGCGGCGCCACGCGCACGGGCGCCGCCGCCTTTGGGGCCGCGGGTGCCGGCGGTGCAGCCACGGCCGGCTTGGGCGCCGTTACGGGTTGCGGTCGGGCTGCCGGTGCCGGCGGCGGGCGCACCGGGGTGATCGCGGTGGGCGCTGCCCGGCGCGGCGGTGGCGGTGTCGGCAGCGGCGTCTCGAGCCTGGGTGCCGCTGGCGGCGGCGGCTTGGGTGTCTCGACCTTGGGCGGTGGCGGCGGCGGTGGCTTGGCGACGTTGACTGCGGGCGGCGGCATCAGGATCGGCTCAGGCGGCGCAAAGCGCGGCGCGGGCGGTTGCGGCTGCGGCACCTCCTGCTGGGGCGCCTTCTCGATGATCGTGGTCATCACCGGATGCCGCACGACATCGACGACACGGTGCGCAAGCCCTGCCGCCAGCGCATAGATGAGGGCGGCATGCAGCGCCACGACCAGGCCGAGGCCCAGGATGCGCGTAAGATTCGTTTGCGGCGGCGAATAGTACAAAGCCCGGGCCTCATCAGAATTTCAGCTTCACGCCGCCGATCAGCGTGCGCGGCGCGCCAGCATAGATCGATCCACCCGCTGCCGCCACCGTGCTTGCCGGGTTCTGCAAGCCGGTCGTGGCGCTGATCGAGTCCGAGACGTTGTTCGCCGAGGCGACGTAGACGCGGTCGAAGAGGTTCTGCACCTCGAAGAAGAAAGTGACGGTCTTGAGGATGCCGAGACTGAGCTGCGGCGTGTAGTGCAGGTTGAGGTTGACGAGGCCGTAGCCGGGCGCCTTCACGAGATTGGCATTGTCGATGAAGAACGAGTCCTGCCAATTGAGCTCGACGAAGCCGCCGAGGCCCTTGAGCGGGCCGCTCGGCTGATCGTAGCCGGCGCGCGCCGTGAGCATGTTGGGGGCGACGCCCGGGATCTTGTTGCCGGCGCGGTCGAAGACCGCTGTCTCGGTGCCGGCGCTGAGCTGCTCGCTGTATTTCGTGTAGTACTGGTCGTCGAGGCTGTAGGCGAGGAGGAAACGCAGGCCGGCGAGCGGCTGCCAGTCGCCGCTCACCTCGACGCCGCGGTGGGTCGAGGCCGGGGCATTGAAAGTGAAGCTCTGGAGGCCGGCGCCGGGCGACTGCGTCACCAACTCGTTCTCGAAGAACTCGTAGAAGCCGGTCACCCCGAGGTGCACCTTGTCGTGCCAGCCCCATTCGGCGCCGAGGTCGAAGCCCTTGTTCGTCTGGGTCTTGAGCTGGGTGTTGTTGCCGCTCACGCCGGCAGGCGTGATGAAGAGATTGCTCGCCTGGGGCGTGCCGTAGCCGGTCGCGAAGCGGCCGTGGATGGTCCAGGCCCCGTCCGGGCGGAAGACGAGGGCGGCCTCGGGCGCCACGTTGTCGAAAGTCCGCGTGACAGGCGTGGGCGTGAGGGTGGGGGCGGCGACGGCAGGGAAGGCGAAGGCCTTGTTCGTTGCCTCGAGGTCCGTGTGCTCGACGCCGAGGGCGGCGACGGCGCTGAGCCTGGGCGCGAGCTTCACTTCCTCGCGCGCACGGGCGCCGAAGTTGTCCTGATGGCCGGCGTAGCTCGAGGAGAGGGCGCCGAGAAGCGCGTTGGCGCCGGGATCGGTGTCGAAGGCGCCGGGCGCCACGTCGTAGGTAAAATTCTCGAGGTGCTCGTAGTTGAAGTAGAGCCCGGCGAAATGCGTGGCCTCGAGGCCGAGGAAGTGGCCGTGGCGGGTGACATCGGTGAGGATGTTGGCGGCCGGGGAATCACCGATCGCACTCGTCGCCCCCGTCGGCTGGTTGATGTTCTTGTCGTCGAATACGCCCTGGATGCGCCAGGCCGTGTCGGCGTCGATGCTGTGCTCCCAGCGCGCGCCGAAGATGGTTCGCCGGTCGCTGCGGCCGAGGCCGGCGGCATCGGCGCTCGAGGGCACGGTGGCGCCCGACATGCCGTTGGCGAAGAGGCTCACGCTGGCACAGCCGGTGGCGCTGAAGGCCGCCGCAGCGGTGAGGCCGGCGCAGCCGCGCTGGTAGGGGTTCTGGCGGTACTGGCTGAGGGAGAGGCGGATGGGCAGCGCGGCATCGAGATTGTTGTTGACGAATTTCAGGGTCAGCTTGTCGTCCGGCGTCAGTCCATAGCTCGCGAGGATGTTCTCCGTCGTCGTGTCGTAGGCGCTGTGGTCCATGAAGCCGTCGCCGCGCACGTAGCTGCCGAAGAAGGAGTACTCATAGTTGTCGACCTTGCGCCCGAAGGCGCCGTACTCATTGAAATAGCCGAAGCTCCCGGCGTCGCTGCCGAGCTCCTCGCCGTCGATGTCGCGCCCGCGGCGGGTGTGGAGGTCGATGGCGCCGCCGGTCGCATAGTTGCCGAACATGGCCGAGGACGGCCCCTCGTAGACATCGATGCTGCGGTAGGCATGGGGGTCGGTGAGATCGGTGCGCGAGAGTCCGTCGGGCTGGGTCACTGGGAAGCCGTCCTCGAGCATCTGGATGTTGCGGATGCCGAAGCCGTTGCGCGCGTTCGAGCCGCGGATGGAGATGCCCACATCGCGCGGGCCGTTGCCTTGCTTGACCGCGACGCCCTCGTTGAATTTCAGCACGTCGCCGATGGAGAAGGCGGGCGCGTCCTGGAACTGCTCGCGGCCGATGGTGCCGACGGTCTGGCCCGTCGGATGATCGTAGACGTCGGACGCTGCCGGTGCCGTCACCACGACTTCGGGCACGGGGGCGGTCGAGGACGCAGCGCTCTGCGCGAGCGCGCCGAGGGGGGCGAGGAGGCTCGCGGCCGAGGCGGCGGCGAGCAGCCGGGCGGCAGCGCCCGGAAGCCGTCGATGCGACATGGTCCACTCCAATCTGATCGGTCAGGCCGGCAGACGCCGCTGGCATCGGCCAGGCCGGGAACGGCGTATGCGCGCGGATCAGGAGGGAGTGGGCGGGGCGCGGGGACCGGGGCGGAGGTGAGGCGGCGCCGCGGGCGGTGCCGCGACCTCGTCCGCTTGCCACAGCACGAGATCGTAGGTCGCCGGAGCGACGATCGCGACTTCCGTCCGCAGCGTCGGCGCAAGAAGGCTGCCGCCGAAGAGAACGCAGAGCGGGCAATGGGGGGCGAGCGGATCGCCGGTGCTGCTGTTGCCCTGCGAATCGTCGGCGCTCGGCACGTGGCAGATGAAGGCGGTCTCGATGCTCGCCTCGGATTCGGTGGCGAGCCAGAGGATCGGAAGGAGGATATTGGCGAGGACGGCGAGAAGGCTGAGCAGCGTCGCCAGGTCCTGCCGGTCCTGGCGCGTCAACAGCCGGCGCGTCCTTGTCGCGGCCGCAGTGCCCCTCATGCGATCCCCATGGCGGGGCGATTCCCCCGCTCTTCGAAGGTTAAAATTCCTATCTGCGAAGCAATCGCAAGTCAAGTGACGGACCTGGGGCGCAGTGCCGCGGGGATGCCGCGGAACCTCCGTGGCGGCGTTTGCGCTGCCGCATGGCTTGCGCTTATAAGGGCGTGGCCACGGCATGGTGCGGCATCGATGATCGATCTCA
This sequence comes from Allostellaceae bacterium, assembly GCA_035523855.1. Lineage (GTDB taxonomy): Bacteria > Pseudomonadota > Alphaproteobacteria > ATCC43930 > CGMCC-115725 > DASZHJ01. The sequence continues at coordinate 247 of DATKPX010000112.1, read as the reverse complement.
AATGGATCCGGGAGAACCCGGAGGCTTACGACCGGGGCCTCGCGAGCCGCGGACTGCCGCCCCGCGCGCGCGAGATCCTGGCCCTCGATGCCGCGCGGCGGGCGGCGCAGACCGCCTGGCAGGAGCTTCAGGCGCAGCGCAACGAGCTCTCCCGCCTGGTCGGCGAGGCGAAGCGACAGCACGGCGACGCGACCGCTCTCATGGTCGAGGTGCAGAGCCTCAAGGAGGCGCTGGCCCTGCGCGAGGC
>DATKPX010000111.1:0-5469 GCA_035523855.1 Allostellaceae bacterium | reverse complement strand
CGAGCGCGCGGATCGCCTTGCCGAGATCGGTTTTCTGGATGGCGAGCCACAGCGCCGCGGTGATGACGAGCGCCGCCACGAAGGAGACCGCCTTGGGCACCGCGATGAAGGCGACGCCGAGATCGATGGTGTCGAAGGCATAGCTCGGATTGATGGTGCGGGTGTCCGAGCTCCAGAAATAGAGCGCGAGATTGTCGATGATGATGGAGAGCCCGAGGGTCACCAGCAGGATGTTCTCCTCGCGGCCGTGGCTCGCGGTGGCGATCACGCTCCGCTGCAGCGCATAGCCGAGCGCGAACATCGCCGGCACCACGATCGGGAGCGCCAGGTAGGGATCGATGCCGAGGAGCGTGTAGAGGAAATAGGCACCGTAGAGCGCCAGCATCAGCAGGCTGCCATGCGCGAAGTTGATGATGTGGAGGACGCCGTAGATGAGCGTGAGCCCCAGCGCCACCAGCGCATAGACCGCGCCCATCGCGATGCCGTTGAGAAGCGCCGGCAGCAGGATGCTGGGGGTGAGGATCAGGGGCATGGGTGCGACAGGGATTCTCTCGCCCCCCGCCGGGGAGAGGGTAACGGCGTTCGTCTCGCTATACCTCCCATCATGCTCACGCCGGCATCGGGAACACCGCCTTGGCGTTGGCGAACTCCGCCGGCAGGATCACTTTGATGTCGTTGTCCTGCACCTGCAGATTGACCGCCTGGGCCCCGGTGTTCTGGCCGTTCTCGAACTTGGTCGGGCCATAGGGCATGAAGTGGCCGCTCCAAGTGCTGGACGCCAGCGCCGCGATGATCTTGGCGCGGTCGGTCGAGGCTGCGCGCTCCAGCGCGTCCGCCAGCAGCATCACGGCGGTGTAATTGAGGAAGACCTCGTAGGTATAGAAGAGGCCTTTCTCCTCCGTGCGCTTCTTGAGCGCGAGCGCCGCCGGCTTCTTCGGGTTGTACCAGTGATTGCAGTCCATGATGAATTTGGCGGCTTCGGGGAATTCCTTCACGAACTTGTATTGCGAGGCGCCGCCGCCCAGCACCGAGTAGATCGCCTTCGGCCGCAGCCTCTGCTGCAGCATGGTGCGGGCGAGGATCACGTACTCGTTGTAGTAGTTGGCGGGAATCACGATGTCGGGATTCTTCGCCTTGATGGTGAGCACGATGTTGTTGAAGTCGAGAGTCGGCGTCGGATGCTTGATGACGTCGAGGACCTGGATGCCGATGTCCGGCAGCGCCTTCGACAAGAGGCCGGCAGTGCCGGTTCCGAAGGCGGAATCCTCGTGCACGATGACCGCGGTCTTGGCCGGATTGCCGGCGGCGGCGTTGATCGCCTGCAGCGCCGGCACCGCGGTCTTCACGAAGACGCCGTAGCCGGGGCTGAAGCGGAAGGTGTTGGTGAGGCCGCCGGTGACGATCCGGTCGTCGGTGCCGACATCCACCACATAGGGAATGCCGTGCTTCGCCGCCGCCTGGGTGGTGGCGAGGCAGATGAAGCTCGCATAGCCGCCGACCACGGCGGAGACGCCGGCCTCGTTGTATTTCTCGATCTCGGAGACCGCGACATCGACCTTGGACTGGGCGTCGGAGATCAGCGTCTCGATCTGCGCTCCGCCCAGCGACTTGATGCCGCCGCCGTTGTTGATGTCCTCCACCGCCATCAGCGCGCCGGCGCGTCCCTGGGTACCGGAATAGGCGACGCCGCCGGTCACCGGGTGGATGATGCCGACCTTCACCGACTTCGCCTGGGCGCGCAGCACCGCCGGCGCTCCGAGCAGGGACAGCGAGGCGGCGCCGGCGCCGAGGACGGCGCGGCGGGTGACGGGCGGCTTCTGCGCAGGCGTGCTCTCCGACATCTGACATCTCCCCTGTTTCGGTTAGGATCTCGAGCGTCGATTCCGTCTGGGCGCGCGCGGCGGTGTCCAGCGGCCGCTGTCGCCGTCGCCCTCACGCGCCAGCGCCATGCGGTACTCGAAGCGGTCGGGCCGGTAGAGCGCGACGATATGCTCCACCGGCTGGCGCTTGCCGTCATAGACGACGCGCGTGAGGCTGAGGAGCGGCGAGCCTACCTCGACGCCGAGACGCGCCGCCACGGTGGGATCGGCGAGCCGGGCGCTCAGCGCCTGCTCGGCGCTCGCCGCCACCGCGCCCGCGCGCTCGAGCAAGGTCAGCAGCGGCGTCGCCGCCAGCTCTTTCCTTCCATACTTGCGGCCGATCGGCTCCGGCACATGGGTGGTGAGATAGGAGAAGGGGACGCCCTCCTGGCTGCGCACGCGGACCGCGCGTTGCGCGCGCGCACCCTCGGCGAGATCGAGAGCGCGCCGCACATCCTCGGGCGGCAGGACGTAATCGAACTCGATGAGCTCGGCCTCGGTGGCGAGCCCCATGATGATGAGGTTCTCCATCAGCCCGGCCATGTTTCCCGCCACCGGCCTGCCGGCGGCGCCGCTCACCACGCGAGTGCCGAGGCCGCGGCGGCGACGCACCAGCCCCTCGGTAGCGAGATCGTCGAGGGCGCGCTTCACGGTGATGCGGGAGACGCCGAACTGTCGGATGAGAGCGGGCTCGCCGGGCAAGAGGCCGTCGGCGCCATAGCCGCCGGAGAGGATCTTGTCCCGCAGCACCAGATAGACCTGGTGATAGAGCGGCGTCGGCAGCCGCCCGTCCACCGGGCGGGCCGGCGTCTGGCGCTTCACGGCGGCGGCGCTCGTCGGCATGGCGCTCTGGTCACTCCCTCCCGGCCCTTGTACCGCGACCGATGACCTAATGCTATATCGTTATGATGTTTGGTCCCGGCCGTGCTCGGCCGCCGGCGCCGGGCCGGAAAGCGGGCGTCGCTCAGGGATGAGAGGCGGGATCGTTCGCGGCGCGGGCCGCCGCGGAGCTCACTCCCGGCGATCCGGGCTCAGCCCAGGCCGCGCAGCAGGATCGGCTGACGGTTCCTGAGCGCCACCAACGCCGTGAACAGGTTCGCGAAGGTCCAAGGCGCTTCCAGCGTCACCGGGTGCCGCGGGACGGCGGCGCTCAAGGAGACCGCCGCCTCGATCAGGACGGAAGCCTCGAGCTTCAACGGGCGATCGTCGAGCCAGCTGGTGATGATCGCGCCCGGGACCAGCTTGGGCATGCTCTTCGAGGGCTCGTGCGCCTGCAGCTCCGCGGCGAAACTGCCCTCCGCCCCGTCCAGCCCGATCTTCATCGCGGCGCGCCCGCCGAAGCCGGCCGGGTTCTCCTCATCGGCGTGAATGAGCAGATCGAGCGGGCCGATCTTCGCGGCGCTCGCGGCAGGCGGCAGAAGCACCACCTCGGCCCCGACGCCGATGCCGGCCAGCGCGATCATGAAGCCCAGCGGATGACTCATGACGCCGACGCCCAGCCGCGATCGCGGACCGATCCTCTGGGCGCTCAGCACCTGCATGCAAAGCGAGAGGATCGCTCCGGCCTCGGCGACCTCGAGCACATCGCCGCTGCCGGTGCGCATGAGATCGCCGTCGCCCGCCGCCAGCGCTCGGAGGAACTGGTCGCTCAGCAGCGCGCATTTCAGCACCGGCTTCTGGTTGGCATGGAAGCGCTGCATCTCGTAGGCGCCCTGCCCGACGGTGGCCGGGAGGATGAGCTCGGCGGCGACCAGCGGGGCGAGCGTCGCCGCGAGATCATCGGGGCTGCGGCCGAGCAGCTTGGCGCATTCGTCCAGGCGATGGCCGGTGACCGCCAGCGCCATCAGCGCAATGGCCTCCGCGCTCAAGGGCACGGCTTCCTTCGGCAGCCGATCCCGGTAGACCGGGTGGCGATCCATCATCTCGCCGACGATGCCGTCGTAGAGCCCGCGCTCGATCCGCGCGCTCTGCCGCTCCAGATGCAGGCGGAACAGAGGGTTGACCAGCAGACGCATCTGGCGGGAATTGCCGCGCGGCTCGGCGACCGGCGCGGTCCGAGGGTGCCGCGGCGCGACGAGAATGAAGCCGTTGTAGTGCTCGGTCTCCGGCGAATCCGGCGGCAACCGTCCGGGGGTCGTGTGGAAGAGATCGATCTCGCTCCAGACGCAGGCGGTCCGCTCGTCGTTCTGCAGGACCGCGTCGAGCCAGGCGCGATAGTCGCGGCCGTGATACATGTTGCAGCCGCGATCGAACCAGGGCTCCGGCTCGCTGTTGGTGAGGTGGAGGTGCGCCAGCACGAGCGGCGCGGTCTTGGCGCTCACGCGCAGGCATTCGCCGGCGAACCCGTGCAGGCTGAAGCGATGGAAGCTGTCGAGCGCGTAGAGCAGCGCGAAGCTCTCGTTGCGGAACGGCAGGCCGCGCTCGGGATGGGCGAAGATCACGTCGAGATTGGGCGACTTCTTCCCGGCCGCCAGCCAGTGGCGATAGCCGCGATAGCCGAGGACGCTGCGGTCGCCTTCCCACAGCGCCACGACGCGCTGCCCGGTGAAGTGCGCGGCGAGCCATTCCGCGCTCCAGCCGGTCCGGCTCCAGGGGTCGAGAATGAGATCGCCGTGGCGAAGCTGCGCGTCCAGGACCGGAATGACGGCGTCGAGCGCGCGGGTCGATTCGTTGAAGGGGTGGAACGCGGCATAGGGCTCCATCTCGCCGCGATCGAACTTGCGCTGATGGTAGGCGGAATAGGTATCGGGCGTTCCGAACCAGCGGGTCGCGCGCTCCTCCAGCGCGTCGCGCGAGGCCTGGCCGGCGTGCAGCAGCGGCTCGGTGAAGAACGCGAAGCCCTGCGCGATCGGGATGACGACGGCGCAGCCGGGACAGCGCAGATAGCCCCAGAGCACGTCGTCGTTCGCTTCCTCGTGCGCGTGCAGCGTATAACCGGTTCGGCAGCTGGGGCAGGCCAGGGCGGCTTCAAGGGAGCGGTGCATGGTGCTTAGAGCCTCAGATAGGTGAAGCTGCTGAAATCGTTGTCCGACAGCAGGACGATGCCGACGATGAGCAGCGTATGGATCAGTACGACCAACGCGTTGGCGCCGCGCTCGCCGAGCCACCGGACCATGAGAAAGTAGGGAGTCATCGCCGCATCACCAGGTGTTCGAGCGCGTTCGCGACGGGATAGCTGAACATCACGAAGTGCAGCGTCAGCACGCAGGCGGCGCCGTGCCAGAGGTTCTGCACGGGGACGGAGAGCCTCTCGCGCAGCGGCGAGGTGTATTTGTCGAAGCGCCGCCACACGATGAGGCCGGTGGCGTGATAAAGACCCCAGATCAGGTAGTGGAACGAGACCGCATGCCAGAGGCCCAGCACCACCATGGCCGCGCTCGACGCCAGCGCCGGCTTCCTCCAGGTCGCCAGCACCGGCATGTAGATGTAATCGCGGCACCAGCCGGAGAGCGTCATGTGCCAGCGCCGCCAGAACTGGCCGATATTCCTGGCCAGGAACGGCCAGTTGAAGTTCTCGGGCAGGTGAAAGCCCATGATCGCGCCGAAGCCGATCGCAAGATCGCTGTAGCCGCCGAACTGCAGATAGATGTTCAGCCAGTAGCGAATGGTG
>DATKPX010000110.1:0-17828 GCA_035523855.1 Allostellaceae bacterium | reverse complement strand
AGGAGACGAGGAGAAGCATGCGCAAGTCCTTCTCCGCCCGCTTGCGGGGGAGAGGATTTGGGATGAGGTGGGCGTTGATGGAGGAGTCGGACCGCGCATCGAGAGTCCCCCACCTCACCTGACCTCTCCGCCCCCGCGAGGCGGAGAGGGATGGGACTTCTCCGCTATTCCGCGTGCGTCTCCGCCGCCCGCTTGCGGGCGTAGTAGGCGCGGGCCTTGGCGCGGCTCCCGCAGACCTCCATTTCGCACCAGCGGCGGCTGCTGTTCTTGGAGAGGTCGAGGAAGAGCCAGCCGCAGTCCCAGCCGCCGCATTGCTTGACCCGGGAGAGCTCCGCCGCGGTGGTCAGCAGCTCTGCCGCCGAGCGCAGGATCGGCCAGAGCATGCGGTCGAGGGCGGGCTTGCCCTCTTCCCAGCTCCATTCGAAGCCGGCTCTGGCGGGGGCGAGCCGCGCATGCGCCAGCGCGGCAGCGAGTCCGTCGTTGATGGTCGCGAGGTCGGCGGGGTCGGGCTTGCGGCAATGCGCGAGGGCGGCGAAGCCGCGGTGGATCGCCTCGCGCAGCACCAGCGCCTGCTTGCGCACGCTCTCGGCGGCGCGCTCGTGCCGGCGCGCCTCCTCCGCCAGCGCTTCCGCATGGGCGGCATCGAGGGCGCCGGCGCGGCGGCTCCAGGCGAGGAGCGCCGGGTAATCCCAGAGGTTCTCCGTGTGATGCTCGGTGCCGCGGCCGTTCGCGGTGTTGGCGAAGTCGAGGCAAAGTCGGCCGCCGATCAGCGGCAGCTGGGCCGCCCGCGCCCCTCGGAGGGGAACCGCCGGCGCCGACGTGTACGACTCTGCCATATCACCCCCACAAGTGGATTGACTGGTAAGTGACATCCTCCCCAAACTCGCGGCCGCCCGCAACCCCGCGTCTTTTCCACAGGCTACCATGGGCGGCTTGGCTCACTCGCTCGTCTTTGCCGGCTTTGTCGTGATCCCAGCATGAAGCGTCGTCTCGCGCTTGGTCTCGCGCCGCTGTTGCTGCTGACGGGATGCGGTCCCGATCCGCGCCAGGTGGCGATCTGCGAGATGGTGCTGCCGGCATTGCTCGCCGACGGCGAGACGCAGGCCGACCTCGCGGCGAGCGCCGATCGCGCGCATCCCCGTTCGGTCACGCTCAGCTTCCAGACCGGCGGTGTCGCCCGCCAGGTGACCTGTGAATTCGCCGGCAATCGCCCGAGCCGCGCGCGGCTCATTCTCCGCCAGGTGGCGCTCGACGGCGCGCCGCTCTCCTTCGAGCGCATGATCTTCATCTGGCGCGCCTATGGCCTCACGCCGCCCGCCGACGTCGTGGACGCGGCGCCGGCGTCGAGGCCGATGAGCGCATTGCGCTCGCTCGCCTATTTTCTGCAGCAGCTCGTCAACGGCCTGACCCTGGGCGCGGTGCTGGCGCTGATCGCGGTCGGATACTCGCTGGTCTACGGCGTCACCGGCACGATCCAGTTCGCCTTCGGTGAGATGTTCATGATCGGGGGATATCTGATGGCGATCCTCTTGGGGACGCTGCTGGCCCTCGGTCTGGGGTTCCTGCCGGCGACGCTGCTGCTGGCGCTGGCGGCGACCGCCTTCTTCAGCGCCGTCTATGGCTGGACCATCGAGCGCATGGTCTACCGCCCGCTGCGCCACGCCGGGCCGCTGGCGCCGCTCATCGCCGCCATCGGGCTCTCGATCGCGCTGCGCGAGTATGTCCGGCTGGCGCAGGGCTCCGGCAACCGCTGGCTCCCCAACCTGTTGCCGGGCCGGCTGACGCTGTTCACCGGCGACGGTTTCCCGGTGAGCCTAGGCGGCGCCCAGGTGGCGATCCTGCTGCTGGCGCTCGGGCTCGGGGCGGCGCTCGCCTGGTTCGTGCTGCGCACGCCCGCGGGCCGCGCCCAGCGCGCCTGCGCCGACGATCCCGGCATGGCGGAACTGTGCGGCGTCGATGTCGATCGCACCATCGCCACCACCTTCGCGCTCGGCGCCGTGCTGGCGGCGCTCGCGGGGCTGGTGGTGGCGCTCTACTACGGCGAGGTCGATCCCTATGTCGGCTATCTCTTCGGCTTCAAGGCGCTGACCGCGGCGCTCCTGGGCGGCTTCGGCTCGATCTCCGGCGCGCTCTTCGGCGGGCTGCTGCTGGGCCTCTTCGATGCCTTCTGGTCGGCCTATCTCGGCACCGCGTACAAGGACGCGGCGATCTTCTCGCTGCTGATCCTGGTGCTGATCTTCCGGCCGCAGGGGCTGCTCGGCACCGCCACCAACCCCCGCGACGCCGGCGCCCTTTTGCCCGCCCGCTGACCCGTGCTACGCCTCTGCGCGCCAGGAGAGGGGACTTCCAATGAGAGTTGAGCACGATCGCGTGCGGCGGCTGCGCCAGGGCGGAGAGATGCCATGAGCTTCGTCTACATCGATACGCCGCCGGAACCGACGGCGCTGCGCGGCGCCCTGCTGGCGCACTATCGCGGCGACGAGGCGGCGGCGGTGGAGCGCACCCTCGCCATTGCCGATCTGCCCGCGGATACGCTGGACCGCATCGCCGCCCGCGCCCGCGCCCTCGTCACCGAGGTGCGCCGCCAGCGCCTCGGCAAGGGCGGCCTCGACGCCTTCCTGCACGAATACGCACTCTCCTCGCGCGAGGGCGTGGTGCTGATGTGCCTTGCCGAAGCGCTGCTGCGTATCCCCGATTCCGACACGGTCGACCGCCTCATCCGCGACAAGCTCGGCCAGGCCGACTGGTCGCAGCATCTGGGCCGCTCCGAGTCTCTCTTCGTCAACGCTTCCACCTGGGCGTTGATGCTGACCGGCCGCCTGATCAAGACCGAGGACAGCGAGGAGCGCGAGCTCGGCGGCGTGCTGCGGCGGCTGGTGGCGCGCTCGGGCGAGCCGGTGGTGCGCCAGGCCGTCACCGCCGCGATGCGCATCCTCGGCCGCCAGTTCGTCATGGGCCGCACCATCGCCGAGGCGCTCGACCGCGCGCGGGGGCCGGAGAAGCAGGGCTACCGCCATTCCTACGACATGCTGGGCGAGGCGGCGCGCACCGCCGCCGACGCGCGCCGATATTTCGAGAGCTACCAGGCGGCGATCGCGGCGCTGGGGGCGGCGGTGAACGGCCGCGACGTCTTCGCGGCGCCGGGCATCTCGGTGAAGCTCTCGGCGCTGCATCCGCGCTATGACGAGGCCACCCGCGATCGCGCGATCGCCGGGCTGACGCCGGTGCTGCTGACCCTCGCGCAGCAGGCCAAGGCGCAGGGCATCGGCTTCACCATCGACGCGGAGGAATCCGAGCGTCTCGACATTTCCCTCGACATCATCGAGAAGCTGGCGCTCGATCCCGCGCTCGCCGGCTGGGATGGCTTCGGCCTCGCCGTCCAGGCCTACCAGAAGCGCATCCTGCCGCTCATCGACTGGCTCGCCGACCTCGCCGCCAGGAGCCGCCATCGCCTGATGGTGCGTCTGGTCAAAGGCGCCTACTGGGACAGCGAGATCAAGCGCAGCCAGGAGCGCGGCCTCGACGGCTATGCGGTCTTCACGCGCAAGGTCGCGACCGACGTCTCCTATATAGCGGCGGCGAAGCGGCTCCTCGCCGAGCGCGCCGCCTTCTATCCGCAATTCGCCACCCACAACGCGCATACCCTCGCCACCATCCTGGAGCTCGCCGGCAATCGCGACGACTTCGAGTTCCAGCGCCTGCACGGCATGGGCGAGGCGCTCTACGAGCAGGTGGTGGGCGCCGACAAGCTCAACCGGCCGTGTCGCGTTTATGCGCCGGTGGGCAGCCACGAGGATCTGCTGGCCTACCTGGTGCGGCGCCTGCTCGAGAACGGCGCCAACACCTCCTTCGTCAACCGCATCGTCGACGACAAGGCGCCGATCGACGAGATCATCGCCGATCCGATCGCGCGGCTGCGCAAGCTGCCGACGAAGCCGCATCCGCGCATTCCCCTGCCGAGGGATCTCTACGGCAGCGAGCGGAAGAATTCCCGCGGGCCCGACCTCTCGAGCCGCAGAGAGCTCGCCCGGCTCAAGGCCGCGCTCGACGCGGCGGCGCGCGGCAGCTGGAGTGCCGGCCCGATCGTCGGCGGCGCCGAGCTCCCCGGGCACGATCGCGGCGTCAGCGATCCCGCCGACCGCCGCCGCACCATCGGCCGCGTCGTCGAGGCCTCGATCCAGCAGGTGGATCTCGCCCTCGACCGCGCGGCGCGCGCCAGCGACGACTGGGACGCGACGCCGGCGGCGAAGCGGGCGCAGGCGCTGGAGGCGGCCGCCGATCTCTACGAGGAGCGGCTGCCGGAGCTGGTGGCGCTCATCGTCCGCGAGGGCGGCCGCACCATCCCGGACGCCGTCTCCGAAGTGCGCGAGGCCGTCGATTTCTGCCGCTACTACGCGGTCCGCGCGCGCGCTGATTTCGCGGCGCCGCTGGCGCTGCCCGGTCCCACCGGCGAGCGCAATGCGCTGGAGCTGCACGGCCGCGGCGTCTTCGCCTGCATCAGCCCCTGGAACTTCCCGCTGGCGATCTTCACCGGACAGATCGCGGCGGCGCTCGCCGCCGGCAACGCGGTCATCGCCAAGCCCGCCGAGCAGACGCCGCTGATCGGCGCCGCCGCGGTGCGCCTCCTGCACCAGGCTGGCATCCCGAGCGAAGTGCTGCATCTGCTGCCGGGCGATGGCGGCACGGTTGGCGCGCGCCTCGTCGGCGATCCCCGCATCAGCGGCGTCGCCTTCACCGGCTCGACCGAGACGGCGCGGGCGATCAACCAGTCACTGGCCCATCGCAACGGCCCGCTGGTGCCGCTCATCGCCGAGACCGGCGGGCAGAACGCGCTGGTGGTGGATTCCTCGGCGCTTCCCGAGCAGGTGGTGCAGGACGTGCTGATGTCCGCCTTCAACAGCGCCGGCCAGCGCTGCTCGGCGCTCCGCGTACTCTGCCTGCAGAGCGACATCGCCGACCGCGTGATCGGCATGCTGAAGGGCGCCATGGCGGAGCTCGGCATCGGCGATCCCGGGCTGCTCTCCACGGATGTGGGGCCGGTGATCGACGAGGACGCGCGCCGCACGCTGCAGCGGCACGCCGAGAAGATGAAGCGCGAGGCGACATTGCTCTACGAATGCGCGCTGCCGCGCGGCACCGAGGCCGGCGCCTTCTTCCCGCCCACGGCCTTCGAGATCGACGGCATCGGCCGGCTCGAGCGCGAGGTGTTCGGGCCGATCCTCCACGTGGTGCGCTGGAAGCGCGACCGCTTCGACGAGCTCCTCGATGCCATCAACGCCACCGGCTACGGGCTGACCCTCGGCATCCACAGCCGCATCGACGAGACGGTGGCGGCGGTGCATCGCCGCCTCAAGGTCGGCAACGCCTACGTCAACCGCAACATGATCGGTGCCGTCGTCGGCGTGCAGCCCTTCGGCGGCGAGGGCCTCTCCGGCACCGGCCCCAAGGCCGGCGGACCGCACTATCTCTATCGCTTCGCGGTGGAGCGCACGCTCTCGATCGACACCACCGCCGCCGGCGGCAATGCCAGCCTGCTGTCGCTGCAGGAAGAGGATCCGGAGTGAGCCTCAGCCGAGGCTGAGGCTCTCGCGCACGCCGTCTATCACGTACTGGGTCGCGAGCGCGGCCAGCACGATGCCGAGGACGCGGGTCACCACATTGGCGCCGGTGACGCCGAGGAGGCGCGCGACGCGGGCGGCGGCGACCAGCGCCAGCAAGGTCAGCAGCATCACCACGGCGAGCGCCGCCAGCACCCAGGCCTGCGCCCAGACGCCGTGCGCCGATCCCATCAGCAGCGTGATGGAGGTGAGAGCGCCTGGCCCGGCGAGGAGCGGGATTGCCAGCGGAAAGACCGCGACGTCGCGGCTGCGCTCGGCCTCCTCCTGCTCGGGGCCGGTGGTGCCGCGGATGCCGGTGTGCAGCGCCAGCACCATGTCGGTTGCCAGCAGGAACAGCAGCAGCCCGCCGGCGATGCGGAAGGCGGCGAGCGAGATATCCATGGCCTCCAGCAGCGCCCGGCCGGCGATGGCGAAGACCAGGATGATCGCGGTGGCGATGAGGGTGCCGCGCCAGGCCATGTCGCGCCGGTGCGCCGGCGCCGCGTTGGGCGTCAGCCCCATGAACATGACCGCGGTGCCGAGGGGATCGACGATCACCAGCAGCGTCACGAAGGAGTAGAGGAGCTCGCGGTTCATCGCCCCTCTCAGGCGCGTCGCTCGAGCGTCATCCTGAGTCCGCGGCGCGGCCGGAGCGTGATGAGGCCCACGGGCTCCACCGGGAAACCGTCGACGAGCCGGAGACGATAACGCTGGCCCAGCATGGCGAGGATGATCAATGCCTCCGTCATCGCGAAGCCGGCGCCGATGCAGATGCGCGGGCCGCCGCCGAAAGGGAGATAGGCGAAGCGCGGCCGCGCCGCCGCCTGCTCCGGCGCGAAGCGCTCGGGATCGAAGACCTCCGGCCGCTCCCACAGCAGGCGATGACGATGGATGAGCCAGGGCACGATGAAGATCATCGAGCCCTTGCGCACGCGATAACCCTCGACCGTGTCCTCCTCGAGGGCCTGGCGCGACATGGTGTGGGCAGGCGGATAGAGCCGCATCGACTCTTCGAGGATCATCCGCGTGTAGCGGAGCCGCGGCAGGTCCTCGAAGCCGGGGGCGCGGCCGCCGAGCACCTGGTCGAGCTCGGCGTGGAACCGCTCGGTCACGCCCGGATGCAACGCCAGCAGATACCAGGTCCAGGTGAGCGCCAGCGCCGTCGTCTCGTGTCCCGCCATGAAGATTGTGACGACCTGGTCGCGCACCTCCTGGGGCGTCATGCCGCGGCCGGTCTCCGCGTCGCGCGCCTCCAACAGGCGCGACAGCAGGTCGCGCGGCTCGCCGGGCGCGCCACGCGGGCGCCGCATCAGGCCGCCGATCATCGCATCGAAGCGGTCGAAGATGCGTGCCCAGTCGCGGCTCGCCGGTCGCGGCACCCAGTTCGGCACGTCGAGGAGGTCGAGGAGACCGGGGCGAACCGCCACCTGGTAGCGGCCGACCGCATCCTCGACGAGAGATCCCACCTCCTCGCCGCCGGTGGAGAACATGGCGCGGCCGATGATGGCGAGGGTGAGGCGCATCATCTCCGTCGCGATATCGGTTTCGGCGCCGGTGGGAAGATCGTCCCAGCGCGCCAGCACCGCCGACGCCGCCTCCACCATCAGCGGCGCGTAGGACATCAGGCTGCGATGGTCGAAGGCGGGCGCCATGATGCGGCGCTGCCAGCGCCAGGTCTCGCCCTCGCTGGTGAGCAGCCCCTTGCCGAGGCCGGGCTCCACCAGGCGACGGGCGATCCGGCTCTTCACGTAGTTGCCGGCATTCTCCAGCAGCACCCGCTCGATGCCCCGCGGCGCGTTCATGACGAGATAGCGCTTCCAGAGGACGCGGCGCTCGATCACCGGCCGCTCGAAAGCCTCCTCGCCATAGGTAGCGACCGAGCTGTCGCGCAGCGTGCGCAGGAAGCGCAGCAGCGGCAGCCGCCCGCGAAAGCGCGGCGGCGCGGCGAGAGTCGGCGTATCCGCCAGCGTTGACGCGGAGGCGGCCACCTCTCACTCCGCCAGGGCGCGGTCCAGGAAGTCGAGACGGTCCTGGCCCCAGAAGGGCTCGTCCTTATAGATAAAGAAGGGCGCGCCGAAGACCTGCCGGTCGATCGCCTCCTGGGTCAGCTGCTCGTAGCGTGCGACGACCTCCGGCGAGCGCGCCAGGGTCAGCAGCGCGGCGCCGTCGAAGCCTTGCTCGTCGGCGATCGCCGCCAGGGTCGCGGGATCGGCGAGGTTGCGGTCCTCGACCCAGCAGGCACGGAAGACCGCCAAGGCGAGGGCGCCCGGCTTCCCGCTCCGCTTTTCGGCGGCGAGGATGAGCTGGGAGGCGAGATCGCCGGCGACGGGGTGGAATTTCGGCTTCACGGTGAGCGGCACGCCCAGCGCCTTGCGCCAGCGCTCGAGCTCGAAGAGGCGATAGGCCTGGCGTTGCGGCGCGCGCTTGCCGAGCGGCAGGCCGCCGGAGACCGGAAAGATCTTGCCGTAATCGACCGGCTTGTAGCGGATCTCGGCGCCGTGGCGCGTGGCGATCGCCTCGAGGCGCTGGTGGCCGAGGTAGCTCCAGGGCGAGGCCGGCGTGAAGTAGTAGTCGACGATCTTGCTCATCCCCTCATCCTCTCTTGCGCAGCTCCCGCCGCATGATCTTGCCTGTGGTGGTCATCGGCAGCGCGTCCACGAACTCGATCGCGCGAGGATACTCGTGCGCGGCGAGTTTCACCTTCACGAAGTCCTGAATTTCCCGCGCCAGCTCCGGCGAGCCGTCCCGGCCGGGCTTCAGCACCAGGAAGGCCTTGACGATCTCGGTGCGGAGCGCATCCGGCACGCCGATGACGGCGGCGAGCGCCACCGCCCTGTGCTTCATCAGGCAGTTCTCGATCTCGCCCGGCCCGATCCGGTAGCCGGCGCTGGTGATGACGTCATCGGCGCGGCCCTGGAACCAGAAATAGCCCTCCGCGTCCCGCCGCCCCATGTCGCCGGTGAGGAGATAGTCCCCGGCGAATTTCCGCTCCGTGGCATCGGGATCGTTCCAGTAGCGCAGGAACATCACGGGATCCGGACGGCGGATGGCGATGTGGCCATGTTCGCCGGCCGGCAGCGGGCGGCCGCTCTCGTCGACGGTGGCGACCTCATGGCCGGGAATCGCGCGGCCCATGGATCCGGGCTTCACCGGGAAAAGCGACGCGTTGTTGCCGACCACCAGGTTGCACTCGGTCTGGCCATAGAATTCGTTGATGGTGACGCCGAAAGTGGCGCGGCCCCAGTCGAGGAGCTCGTCGCCGAGCGTCTCGCCGCCGCTGGCGACGGTGCGGAGATCGAGGCGGGGGCGGGGACCGCCGTTGCCTACCTGCCGCATCAGCTTCAGCGCGGTTGGCGGCATGAAGGTGTTGCGCACGCCATGGCGCGCCATCAGGTCGAAGGCCTCCTCGGGATCGAACTTGCGCGCGCGATAGGCCAGCACCGGCACGCCGTGATGCCAGGCCGGCAGCAGCACGTCGAAGATGCCGCCGATCCAGGCCCAGTCCGCCGGCGTCCAGAAGAGGTCGCCCGGCTGCGGGAAGAACTCGTGCGGCATCTCGACGCCCGGCAGGTGGCCGAGCAGCACCCGATGGGCATGAAGCGCACCCTTGGGATTCCCCGTGGTGCCTGAGGTGTAGATGATGATGGCGGGATCGTCGGCGGATGTCTCGACGGCGTCGAAGCGGTCGCCGGCGCGGTCGAGCTCGGCGTCGAAATCGAGAGAGCCGGAGGGCGCCGCGCGGCCGGTGACGAAGATGGTCTCGAGCGCGGGCAGCCGGTCGCGGATCGCGGCGACCTTTTCGAGACCGACCGCGTCGGTGACGAGGGCGCGGGCGCCGCTGTCGCCGAGGCGGAATTCCAGCGCCTCCTCGCCGAAGAGGGTGAAGAGCGGCACCGAGACGAGCCCCGCCTTGAAGGCGGCGAGATGGGCGATCGCCGTCTCCGGCGTCTGTGGCAGCAGCACGCCGATCCGGTCGCCGCGGCCGAGGCCGCGCGCCGCCAGCGCGTTGGCGAAACGATTGGCGAGACCGGCGATCTCGGCGAAGGTGAAGCGGCGCTCGCGGTGGCTCTCGTCGAGGAAGAGGAGGGCAAGGCGGTCGCCATGGGCGGCGGCCTGGCGGTCGGCGACGTCGACGGCGATGTTGTAGCGCGCCGGCACCTGCCAGCGGAACCGGCCCAGCACCTCCTCGAAGCTCGATCCGCGCGGCAACATCCCGTATTTCCTCCCGCTACCCGTCGCGGCGCGCGGGCCGGCGCATGATACAGACCGTGCCGCTGGAATGGCACGCGAAGCCTGCAAAACGGGCGGGACTCGCCCCATTGCTGCCATATTGGAGAGTTACACCCCCCACCCTGGCGCGCGATCGGAGGGGCCTTGAGGGGGTGCCAAGTCCCCTACTAGGTATGGTATGGTCGCCCGCTGAAGCCTCACGAATTAGCGGTCCGCCATGGCTGGCCATTCCCAGTTCAAGAACATCATGTACCGCAAGGGCGCGCAGGATAAGAAGCGCGCCAAGATCTTTACGAAAATCATTCGCGAGCTCACCACCGCCGCCCGCACCGGCCTTCCCGACCCGAATTCGAACCCGCGCCTGCGCGCCGCCATCACCGCGGCGAAGCAGGCGAACATGCCCAAGGACACGGTCGACCGCGCGATCCGCCGCGGCGCCGGCGAGGAGGGGGGCGAGAATTACGACGAGGTGCGCTACGAGGGCTATGGTCCCGGTGGCATCGCGATCATCGCCGAGGCGCTCACCGACAACCGCAACCGCACCGCCAGCGACATCCGCGCCGCCTTCACCAAGGCCGGCGGCAATCTCGGCGAGAGCAACAGCGTGAGCTTCCTCTTCGATCGCATGGGCGAGGTGGTCTATCCCGCGGCCGCCGCCGCCGCCGACCCGATGTTCGAGGCCGCCGCCGAGGCCGGCGCCGACAACGTCGAGAGCGACGCCGAGAGCCATACGGTCACCTGCGCGCCCGACGATTTCAACGCCGTCCGCGACGGGCTCGAGAAGCGCTTCGGGCCGGCGCAGTCGGCGAAGCTGGTGTGGCGGCCGAAGACCGTGACGCCGGTCTCCGGCGAGGCCGCGGATTCGCTGCTGAAGCTCCTCGAGACGCTCGAGGACAGCGACGACGTGCAGAACGTCTACGCCAATTTCGAGATGGCGGACGACGTGCTGGCGCGGCTTTCCGCCTGACCTGTCGATGGGCGCTCCCACGGCATTCCGCCTCCTCGGTCTCGATCCGGGCCTGCGCCACACCGGCTGGGGCGTCATCGACGTCGCCGGCAATCGGCTCACTTACGTGGCGGACGGCGTGGTGCATTCGCGTCAGGGCGACGCACTCGCCGAGCGGCTGGTGACGCTCTTCCGCGCGGTCGGCGAGGTGATCGAGCGCTTCCATCCCGACGAGGCGGCGGTGGAGGAGAGTTTCGTCAACAAGAACCCGGCTTCCACGCTGAAGCTCGGCGTGGCGCGCGGCGTGGTCCTGCTGGCGCCGGCCGAGCGCAGCCTGCCGGTCACGGAATACTCAACCAACCTGATCAAGAAGTCGGTGGTGGGCGTTGGCCATGCGGACAAGGAGCAGGTGCAGATGATGGTGCGCCGGCTGCTCCCTGGCTGCCTCGCGGAGAATCCCGATGCGGCGGACGCGCTGGCGGCGGCGATCTGCCATGCGCACCACTCGCAGACGAAGCGGGCGTGGACCGCCAAGGCGACGCTTCCTCAGCAGGTGCTGTCATGATCGCCTCGCTGGCCGGCGTCGTGGCGCAGGTGACCGGCGACAGCGTCGTTGTCGATGTGGGCGGCGTGGGGTATCTCGTCTTCGCCTCCGCCCGCACGCTCGGGCGGCTGCCGGCGCGCGGCGAGGCGGCGCGGCTGCTGATCGAGACCCATGTGCGCGAGGATCACATTCATCTCTATGGCTTCGGCGACGAGGGCGAGCGCGGCTGGTTCCGCCTGCTCACCACCGTGCAGGGCGTCGGCGCCCGGACCGCGCTGGCGCTCTTGAGCGCGCTGCCGCCAGACGCGCTTGCCACCGCCGTGATGGCGCAGGACAAGGCGGCGCTCACCCGCGCCGACGGCGTCGGGCCCAAGCTCGCCCAGCGCATCGTGATGGAGCTCAGGGACAAGATGGGCGGCATCGCCCTGGCGCCGGCACTGGCGGCGCCTGCCGGCAAGTCGACACCCGAGGGCGGCGTCACCGCAGACGCGATCTCGGCGCTTGTCAATCTCGGCTATCCCCGCAGCGACGCCTTCACCGCCGTCGCCGGCGCCGCGCGCACGCTCGGCGGCGAGGCGAAATTCGACGCGCTCTTCAAGGCGAGCCTCAAGGAGCTCGCGCGATGACGAGCCCGCGCGTGGTGACACCGGAGCCCCGCGCCGAGGATGCGGCGGAGTCGTTCCGTCCGCTCACCCTCGACGAGTTCGTCGGCCAGCGGCAGACGCGGGAGAACCTCCGCATCTTCGTGCAGGCGGCGCGGTCGCGCGGCGAGTCGCTGGACCATGTGCTGCTTTATGGGCCGCCCGGCCTCGGCAAGACGACGCTGGCGCAGATCGTGGCGCGCGAGATGGGCGTGGGATTCCATGCGACATCGGGCCCGGTGATCCAGCGCGCCGGCGATCTGGCGGCGCTGCTCACCAACCTGCAGCCGCGCGACGTGCTCTTCATCGACGAGATCCACCGCCTGACGCCGGCGGTGGCGGAGATCCTCTATCCCGCCATGGAGGATTTCCAGCTCGACCTCATCATCGGCGAGGGGCCGGCGGCGCGCTCGGTCCGCATCGACCTGCCGCCTTTCACGCTCGTGGGCGCGACCACGCGCTCGGGCCTGATCACGCGGCCGCTGCGCGAGCGTTTCGGCATTCCGCTGCGCCTCGTCTTCTACGATGCCGAGGAGCTGGAGCAGATCGTGGTGCGCGGTGCCCGCGTGCTCGGCATGATCCTCGACGCCGGGGGCGGCGCCGAGATCGCGCGGCGCTCGCGCGGCACGCCGCGGGTCGCCGCGCGGCTGTTGCGGCGGGTGCGCGACTTCGCGGCGGTGGGCGGGCTTTCCCGCATCGACGCCAAGGCCGCGGATCATGCGCTGGGCCGGCTCGAGGTCGATGCCAACGGCCTCGACGCCATGGACCGGCGCTACCTCAGGCTCATCGCCGAGAATTACGGCGGCGGGCCGGTCGGGGCGGAGACGCTGGCGGCGGCGCTCGCCGATCAGCGCGATGTGGTGGAGGAGGTGATCGAGCCCTACCTCATCCAGCAGGGCTTCATCCAGCGCACCCCGCGCGGCCGCATGCTGTCGGATATCGGCTACCGCTATCTCGGCTTGACGCCGCTCCGGCCGCCGACGGCGCAGCTCGACCTGCTGGCGGCGGACGAGGACGAGGAGGCGGCATCGTGAGCAGCGAGCTGCCGCGTTCCGGCGTCTTCCGCGACGGCCAGCACCTCTATCCCGTCCGCATCTACTACGAGGATACGGACGCGGCGGGGCTCGTCTACTACGTCAATTACTTCAAATACGCGGAGCGCGCGCGCACGGAGATGCTGCGCAATCTGGGCTTCGAGCAGGAGCGGCTGCGCACCGAGTCCGGCCTCATCTTCGTGGTGCGGCACGCGACCGCCGATTATCGCCTCGCCGGCCGCCTCGATGACGATCTCACGGTGGCGACGCGGATGACCGGCAGCGGCGCCGCGACCCTCGATCTCGCCCAGGAGATCCGCCGCCAGGAGGCGATCCTGGTGGCGCTCGAGTTCCAGATCGCCTGCGTAGGATCCGGTGGCCGGCCGCAGCGCCTGCCGGCGGAGCTCCGCGCGGCGCTCGATTCCATTTCTTCTTCCGCCACGGCGGCGGCACACCGATCCTCCTCCATCCAACCGTCAGGGGTGAACCCTCAGCATGCCCGGTAATCCCATCGATCAGGTCTCGCTCGGCGGGGCCGTACCGCACGATCTCTCGATCATCGGCCTCTTCCTGCAGGCCGACATGATCGTCAAATTCGTGCTGTTCATCCTGCTCGCGGCCTCCTTCTGGTCCTGGGCGGTGATCTTCGACAAGTTCACCAAGCTCCGCCGCCTCGGCCGCGAGGCGGAGAGCTTCGAGGAGAGCTTCTGGTCCGGCGGATCGCTCGACGATCTCTACGATCGCATCGGCACCCGGCCGGTCGATCCGATGTCGGCGGTCTTCGCCGCCGCCATGCGCGAGTGGCGGCGCAGCGCCGCCAAGGGCCTCACCGCCAGCACCACCATGCGCACCAGCCTGCAGCAGCGCATCGAGCGGGTGATGCAGGTGACGGTGGGGCGCGAGATGGAGCGGCTGGAACGCTTCATGCCCTTTCTTGCCACGGTAGGCTCGACCTCGCCCTTCGTAGGATTGTTCGGCACCGTCTGGGGCATCATGAACTCCTTCCAGTCGATCGCCGCCGCGAAGAACACCAGCCTCGCGGTGGTGGCGCCCGGCATCGCCGAATCCCTCTTTGCCACCGCCCTCGGCCTGGTGGCAGCGATCCCGGCGGTGGTCGCCTTTAACAAGTTCTCCACCGATTTCGGGCGTTATGCGGGCCGGCTCGACGCGTTCGCCTCGGAGTTCTCGGCGATCCTGTCGCGCCAGCTCGACGAGAAGAGCTGATCCATGGCAGCAAGCTTCCTCGCCGCATCGGGCCGCAACGGCAAGCGCGGCGCCTATCGGCCGATGTCCGAGATCAACGTGACGCCGCTGGTCGACGTCATGCTGGTGCTGCTGGTCGTCTTCATGGTGACGGCGCCGCTGCTCACCGTGGGCGTGCCGGTCGACCTGCCCTCGACCCAGGCCGCCCCCATCAACGAGCCCAAGGAGCCGCTGGTCATCAGCATCAAGTCCGACGGCAGCATCTTCCTGCAGGAGACGCCGGTGGAGGTGGACCAGATCGTCGCCCGCCTGCAGGCGATCACCAACAACAATCCGACCGCCAGCATCTATGTGCGCGGCGACAAGGCGGTCAATTACGGCCGCGTTCTCGAGGTGATGGGGCTGGTGAGCGGCGCAGGCTTCAGCAAGGTCGCGCTGGTCAGCGAGCAGGCGGACCAGGGCCAGAAGAAGTCTCCCTCGCGTCCCTGATCTCCCATGCGCCGCGGTGTCCTCTTCTCGAGTCTCCTGCACGTCGGCATCGTGCTGGTGGCCTATTTCCACCTCTGGGACCTGGTTTTCCCGTCCCCGCCGCTGGAGGACACGCCGATCGTCGTGCAGCTCGTGAACGTGGCGCCGGAGACGCGGGCGACGAAGCTCAACGACACTCCGCCGAAGCCGACGGAGAAGCCCGAGGAGAAGACCGTCGAGGCGCCGAAGCAGCCGCCGAAGCCGGAGCCGCCCAAGCCGCCGCCGCCGGCGCCGCCGCAGCAGACGGCCCAGGCGCAGCCGGAGCCGCCGAAGCCGCCCGAGCCGCCGAAGCCGGAGCCGCCGAAGCCGGAGACGCCGCCGCCGCCCGCGCCGGTGCCGGCCCCCGCGCCCAAGCCCGCGCCGCCCAAGCCGCAGCCGCCGCCTCCGCAGCCGCCGCCGCCCAAGCCGCCGGTGCCGCAGGAGACCCAGAAGAAGAAGCAGCAGGAGGACCAGGCCTTCGACGCGCTCCTAAAGAACCTGGCGAAGCGCAACGAGGCGCAGCCGACCGACACGCCGCCGAAGCCGAACGCGCCAACCCAGACCGCGAAGGCGAGCTCGCAGCCGATCGCGCCGTTGGGCGCGCAGCTCACCACCAACGAGCTCGACCTGGTGAAGCAGCAGATCGAGGCGTGCTGGAACGTTCCGGCGGGCGCCAAGGACGCAGGGAACCTGCGGCCGGAATTCCGCGTCTACATGAATCAGGACGGGACTGTCCGCTCGGCCGAGCTCCTCAACAGCGACCGCATGAGCGATCCCTTCTTCCAGGCCGCCGCCGACAGTGCGCGGCGCGCCCTCCTCAATCCCCGCTGTCAGCCGCTCAAGCTGCCGCCGGAGAAGTATGACCAATGGCAGACCTTCACCATCACCTTCGATCCCAAGGACGTGACATGAAGAAGATGATTGCATCCGCTTCCGCCTGGATCCGGCTCGTGCTGGTGGCTGCTGCGCTGGTGCCGCTCGCGGCGCCGATGGCCAGTGCCGAGATCCACATGGACATCAACCGCGGCAAGATCGAGCCGATGCCGATCGCGATCCCGGCCTTCGGCGCGGCGCAGCCGAACGACCAGCAGGTCGGCCAGGACGTGGCGCAGGTGGTCTCGGCCGATCTCGAGCGCTCGGGCCTCTTCCAGCCGCTCGACCGCCGCGCGTTCATCCAGCAGATCACCGACAGCCGCACGGCGCCGCGCTTCGGCGACTGGCGCATCATCAACGCCCAGGCGCTGATCACCGGCGATGTCGAGACGCAACCGGACGGCCGGCTCAAGGTCGAGTTCCGGCTCTGGGACGTGGTCGCCGGCGAGCAGCTCACCGGCTTCGCCTATACGACCACGGCGCAGAACTGGCGGCGCATCTCGCACATTGTCGCCGACGCGATCTACAAGCGGGTCACCGGCGAGGACGGCTATTTCGACACCCGCATCGTCTACATCTCCGAGAGCGGGCCGGCCAACAAGCGGGTGAAGCGCCTCGCCATCATGGACCAGGACGGCGCCAATCACCGCTATCTCACCGACGGCCGCGCGCTGGTGCTGACGCCGCGCTTCTCGCCGACACAGCAGGAGATCACCTATCTCTCCTATGCCCGCGGCACGCCGCGCGTCTATCTCTTCAACATCGACACCGGACAGCAGGAAGTGCTCGGGGACTTTCCCGGCATGACTTATGCGCCGCGCTTCTCGCCCGACGGCAACAAGGTGATCATGTCGATGGCGAGCGGCGGCAACAGCGCGATCTACACCATGGATCTGCGCACGCGCCAGGCGACGCGCCTCACCGATAACTCGGCGATCGACACCTCGCCCTGCTACTCGCCGGATTCCAAGCAGATCGTGTTCAACTCCGATCGCGGCGGCACGCAGCAGCTCTATGTGATGAATCCCGACGGCAGCAACATCCACCGCATCAGCTTCGGCAGCGGGCGCTACGGCACGCCGGTGTGGTCGCCGCGCGGCGATCTGATCGCGTTCACCAAGATCGATGGCGGCAGCTTCTATATCGGCGTGATGAAGCCGGACGGCTCCGGCGAGCGCCTCCTCGCCAATGACTTCCTGGTTGAGGCGCCGACCTGGGCACCCAACGGGCGCGTGTTGATGTATTTCTCCCAGACGCCCACCGGGCCCCGCGGCGATGTCACACGGCTATACTCAATTGACCTGACCGGCTACAACAAGCGCGAAGTCATAACGCCGCAAGATGCTTCCGATCCAGCATGGTCGCCCCTCGGAAGCCCTTGAACCAATGGCAGAAGGCCAGTATAGTCCCCGCCGTTTCGCCGACCGTGGCACGACTTCCGCGGCCAGCGCTAGCCATCGCGAGTGGGGCCTCAGGGGCAACGCCGTCCGAACAATCCGAACCACAACTCAATCCCAGATCTTCGAAGGGAGCATAAGATGAATTTTAAGACCTTGAGCCTGGTGGCGGCTCTGTTGCTGGTCGCCGGTTGCGCCCAGAAGGGCACAGAGGGCGCCAATACCAGCGGCGCGGGCAGCGGCGCGGGCACCTCATCGGCGGCAAACTCGACGGCCGCTCTGACGAGCCAGCTGCAGCAGGTTGGCGATCGTATCTACTTCGCCTTCGACAAGAGCGACATCACCCCGGAGTCGCGTCAGATCCTGTCCAAGCAGGCTGACCTCCTGAAGCAGAACCCGTCGGTGACCGTGACCATTGAGGGCCATTGCGACGAGCGCGGCACCCGCGAGTACAACCTCGGCCTCGGCGAGCGTCGCGCCAACGCGACCAAGCAGGCGCTGGTGGCGCTCGGCATCGCCGCGAACCGGATCAACACCATCAGCTACGGCAAGGAGCGGCCGGCGGTGCTCGGTCACAACGAGCAGGCCTGGGCGCAGAACCGCCGCGCGGTGACGGTGATCCAGTAACCGACCGGCGTATTCAGCCGCCGTCGTGTATTGAGGCGCGCCTGCCTTGCCCCGCCCGGAATGGCGGGAGCCGGGGCAGGCGCCCTTTTTTTGCCCAAAAGCCGGCCTATGCTCCGCGCAATCGATGTTTGCCGATTCGCAGGCGCAACAGGACTTTGCATAGCGGGATCTGAACGGTGATGGCACGGGCGAGGCTTGTCGCGGGTCTTTCCGTCCTAGCGCTGCTGGC
>DATKPX010000109.1:0-12945 GCA_035523855.1 Allostellaceae bacterium | reverse complement strand
CATCCGGCCGCAGAACGTGCAGGACTACGTCGGCTTCGCCAATTTCGCCGAGCTGCTGACCACCGACGCGGTGTTCTGGAAGGCGGTCGGCAACACCGCGCTCTTCACCATCGTCGCCACCGTCGCCGATGTGCTGGGCGGGCTGCTGCTCGCGCTCTGCCTCTTCGCCGGCGCGCCGATGGCGAAGCTGATGCGGGTGGTGTGGTTCACCCCGGTGCTGATGTCCTATGTCGTCGTCGGCATCATCTGGGTGTGGATCTACGATTATGACTGGGGCCTCGCCAACGCCATCCTGCGCTGGCTCGGCCTCGGCGCCTTCGAGCAATCCTGGCTCGGCGATCCGCATATCGCGCTCTGGTCGGTGATGCTGACCCATGTCTGGAAATGGCTGGGATTCAACATGATCATCTTCCTGGCGGCGCTCTATGCGCTGCCGGCGGAGGTGCTGGGCGCGGCCGAGCTCGACAATTGCGGCTGGCTCGCCAAGCTCGTCTACATCATCGTGCCGATGCTGCGGCCGACCATCGTCAATCTCACGGTGCTCTCCTTCGTCGGCAAGATGATGATCTTCGACCTGGTCTGGATCATGACCGCCGGCGGCCCGCTGTGGTCGACCGAGACCGTCTCCACCTATGTCTACAAGCGCGCCTTTGACTGGAACACCTTCGACCTGGGATATCCCTCGGCGATCGCCGTGCTGTGGTTCGCCATCATCCTGGTCTTCGTCGTCGCGATGACGCATCTGCTGCGCCAGCGCGACCGGCTGGAGTTCTGAGGCGGTGGTGTCGGCGCCGGCGCAGTTCTGGCTCGGCTATGTCAGGCGCTCGCCGCTGCTGCTGTTCGTCGTGCTCTACACCGTAATTTCCGGCGGCCCCTTCCTCTGGGTCGCGGTGATGTCGCTGCGCACCACGCCGGAGATCTTCGCCAGCCCCTATGCGCTGCCGAGCCGGATCCACTGGGAGAAATTCGCCGAGGCCTGGACGCGCTCGAATTACAGCACCTATTTCTGGAACAGCACCATCGTGGTGGTGACCGCGGTGACGCTGCTCACCGTGATCGGCGCCATGGTCGCCCATTGCCTCGCGCGCTATCGCTTCCGCGGCAACCGACTGGTCCGCTTCGTCATCCTCTCGGGGATGATCCTGCCGCCGCAGCTCCTCATCCTGTCGCTGTTCCAGATCCTGCTGGAGTTCAACCTCTACAACACGCTGACCGGCCTCATCCTGGTCTATGTCGCCGCCCATCTGGCGATGACCGTCTACATCCTCGAGGGGTTCTTCGCGCAGATCCCGCAGGATCTCTTCGACGCCGCCCGCATGGACGGCTATTCCGACCTCGAGATCTTCTGGAAGATCACGCTGCCGATCGGCGCGCCCGCGCTCTTCACCGCGGTGACGCTCAACTTCATCATTCTCTGGAACGAGTTCCTCTATGCCGTGGTGCTGATGACCGACGACGACAAGCGCACCCTGCCGCTCGGCATCATGCATTTCATGGGCAGCCATCAGCTCGATGTCGGCATGGTGGCCACCGGCCTGATGATCGCCATCGCGCCGGTCATCCTGCTCTACGCCTTCTTCTCCGAGACCATGATCCGCGGCATGACCGCCGGGGCGGTGCGCTGATGGGCGAGGTGGCGCTCAGCGGCCTCAGCAAGCGCTATCCCGGCGGCGGCGATCTCGCGGTCAAGGAGGTGACCCTCACCGTCGCCGACGGCGAGTTCATGGTGCTGCTGGGTCCCTCCGGCTGCGGCAAGTCCTCGGTGCTGCGCATGATCGCCGGGCTCGAGCCGATCAGCGCCGGCACCGTCGCGATCGACGGCCGGATCATCAACGACGTTCCCGCCAAGGACCGCGACATCGCCATGGTGTTCCAGTCCTACGCGCTCTATCCGCACATGGACGTCTACAACAACCTGGCCTTCGGCCTGCGGCGCCGCGCCGTCGCCCGCGACGAGATCGACCGCCGCGTCACCGCCGCGGCGGCGAAGCTCGGGCTCACGCCCTACCTCAAGCGCAAGCCGCACGCGCTTTCCGGCGGCCAGCGGCAGCGCGTGGCGCTCGGCCGCGCCATCGTGCGCGAGCCCAAGGTGTTCCTGTTCGACGAGCCGCTCTCCAATCTCGACGCGGCGCTCCGGGTCACCACGCGCAACGAGCTGATCGCGCAGCAGCGCGAGATCGGCATCACCACCGTCTACGTGACCCACGACCAGGTGGAGGCGATGACCATGGGCCATCGCATCTGCATCATGGACGGCGGCGAGGTGGTGCAGATCGGCCCGCCGCTCGCGGTCTATCGCGATCCCGTCAACACCTTCGTCGCGCGCTTCCTGGGCAATCCGCCGATGAACCTGATGCGCACGGCGGTCGATCTCGAGGGCGCCGCGCCGCGCCTGCGCCTCGGCAACACGATGCTGCCGGCCGCAGCCTGGCCGGCGGACCGGCTGCGGGCGCTCGACGGCCATGCGCTCCTCGGCATCCGGCCGGAGGATCTCTACGAGGCCTCGCCGCGGCCCGGCGACAACCGGGTGCTGCCGCTGCCCGCGACGGTGACCGCGGTCGAGCCGCTCGGCGCCGAGACGCTGCTGCTGCTGTCGCTGGAAGGCGTCGGCGAGGACGTGATCGCCCGGAGCGGGCGGGAGACGCGGCTCCGGCCCGGCGAGCGCGCGACCATCCTGCTCGACAGCGCCGCCGCCCATCTCTTCGACGCGACGACGACCCGGGCGGTCGCCCGCCTCTAGGGGAGCGCTCATGACCGAGGCGAGAAGCATCGACACCCACGCGCACATCATCGATCCCGCGCGCTTCCCCTTCGATGCCGGTCCTGGCTACAGGCCCGCTCCGCATGAGACCGGCAGGGCGGAGCAGTATTGCGCGGTCCTCGACGCCCACGGCGTCGGCCACGCGCTCCTGGTGCAGCCGAGCGGCTACGGCTACGACAATCGCGCGCTGCTCGACGCCATGGTGCGCTTTCCCGGCCGCTTCAAGGCGATCGCCGTGGTCGATCCGGAGACGCCGGAAGCCGAGCTCGGGAGATTATCCGAGCGCGGTGTCGTCGGCGTGCGCTTCAACCTGCTGAGCTACCGCGCCGATGCGCTCGCCGGCAAGGCGGGAGAGCGATATCTGGCGCGGCTCCGCGAGCTCGGCTGGTTCGCCCAGGTCTTCGCCGACGATGCCCAATGGGCGGCGGCGGCGCCGCTGCTGCGGCGGAGCGGCGTCAAGGTGCTGGTCGATCATTTCGGCATGCACGATCCCGCCCGCGGTCTCGACCAGCCGGGCTTCGCCGCGGTGGTGGCGCTGGGCCGCGAGGGCAATGCGGCGGTGAAGCTCTCGGCGCCGTTCCGGCTGTCGCGCCGGCCGGATTTCTCCGATCTCGATCCCTTCGCCGAGGTGCTCCTTGCCGCCTTCGGCAGCGGCGGCTGCATCTGGGGCTCCGACTGGCCGTTCCTCAACCTGCCCGGCGGCTATCGCTACGGCGATGCCCGGCGCGCGGTCGAGCGCTGGCTGCCGGAGCCGGAGCGGCGCGCCGCGGTGCTGTGGTCCAACCCCCTGCGTCTCTTCGGATTCGGAGGAACATCATGAGCGAAGCGCGACGGACGGCACCGGTGAAGGTCGCCTGCGCGGGAGCCGGCATGATCAGCTGGTATCACCTCACCGGCTGGAAGAAGCTCGGCGCCCGCGTCCAGCTGGTGGCGATCTGCGATCCCGATGCCGGCAACGCGCAGCGCCGCGCCGACGAGTTCGGCATCGCGCGCGTCTATGCCGATCGCGACCGCATGCTGGCGGAGGAGAAGATCGATGCGCTCGACGTCGCCTCGCCGCGCGAGACCCATGCCGACTGGGTCGAGGCCGCCGCGGCGCGCGGCATCGACGTGCTCTGCCAGAAGCCGCTGACCCCCACGCTTGCCGAAGCCGAGGCGCTGGTGCGCCGGGTCGCCGGCCGGTGCCGCCTGATGGTGCACGAGAACTGGCGCTTCCGGCCCTGGTACCGCGAGCTCCGCCGCTGGATCGAGGCCGGCGATCTCGGCGAGATCATCCTCGCCCGCATGGCGATGATCAGTTCCGGCTTCCTGCCCGACGAGACGGGCCGGCGCCCCGCCTTCGTGCGCCAGCCCTTCATGCAGCACGAGCGCCGCCTGATGCTGGCGGAGGTGCTGATCCACCACATCGACGTCATGCGCTACCTCTGCGGCGAGCTGCGCGTCGCCGCGGCCCGCGCCGCGCGCACGCTGCCGGACGTCGCCGGCGAGACCTTCGCCGCCGTGCTGTTCGAGAACGCCGCCGGCACGCCGGTGGAGGTCGTCGGAACCATGGCCGCGGCCGGCTACCCGCCGCGGACGCCGGACCGCGTCGAGATCATCGGCACCAAGGCGAGCGCCATCTTCGACGGCAATATCCTCCAGCTCGCCGCCGCCGTCCGCCGCAAGATCACCTATGACGGCGACCAGGGCTATCAGGCCAGCTTCGACGGGGTGATCGCGCATTTCGTCGACTGCCTGGAGCAGGGCAAGCCGTTCGAGACCGATCCCGCCGACAATCTGCAGACGCTGCGCCTGGTGGAGCACGCCTATTGGGCCGCCGGTCTGCATGGGCTTGAGGGGAGGGAGGCAGCATCATGACGACGCGACAGGCGCCGCTCAGCGAGACCAAGGCCGCGCTCGACACGCCGGCGCTGCTCGTCGACCTCGACGTGCTGGCCGGCAACATCGACCGCATCGCCAGCACCTGCCGCGCCAGCGGCGTCGGCTGGCGGCCGCATACCAAGGGGCAGAAGACGCCGGAGATCATCCGGCTGGAGCTCGCCGCCGGCGCGATCGGCATCACCTGCGCGAAGGTGGGCGAGGCCGAAGTCATGGCGGGCGCCGGCGTCGGCAACATTCTCATCGCCAACGAGATCGTCGGCGAGATCAAGGTGCGCCGGCTGATCGATCTCCTGGGGCGGGCCGACATCACGGTCGCCATCGACAATCCGCGCGGCGTCGCGGAGCTTGGCGCCGCGGCGGCGGGTCGCGGCCGGCGGCTGGGCGTCGTCGTCGAGGTCGATATCGGCATGCACCGGGCGGGGGTCCTGCCGGGGAAACCGGTGGTCGAGCTCGCCAACATCGCCGCCGCGCATCCCGGCCTCCACTTCCGCGGCGTCATGGGCTGGGAGAGCCACGCGGTCACGCTTGCCGATGCCGATGCGAAGCGGAAGACCGTCGCCGAGGCGGTGGGCCTGCTCACCGCCAGCGCGGACGCCTGCCGCGCCGCCGGGCACAAGATCGACATCGTGAGCTGCGGCGGCACCGGCACTTTCCCCTACTGCATCCAGCAGCCGGGCGTCACCGAGGTCCAGGTCGGCGGCGGCATCTTCAGCGACATGCATTACATGACGCATTACCACGCCGATTTCGCGCCGGCCCTCACCATTCTTGCGACGGTGGTGAGCCGCCCGACGCCGACGCGCATCGTGCTCGACGCCGGCAAGAAGGCGATGAGCGGCGACGCCGCGATGCCGCAGCCGGTCGGCCTGCCGCCCCAGCGCAGCCTCAAGCTCTCCGCCGAGCACGCGACGATCGAGCTGGAATCGGCGAGCGAGACGCCGCGGATCGGCGAGAAGATCGAGCTGATCGTCGGCTATTCCGACACCACCGTGCATCTGCACGAGGAGATCGTCGGCATGCGGTCGGGCCGCATCGAGGGCGTCTGGCGCATCATCGGGCGCGGCAAGATCAAATAGGAGAGCCTGGCTCTCCCGGTCCGCCGGCATTTGACAGGGACGGCGGGGGCACGTCTAATTTCCGTGCTCGCCGGGGGCGTCGCTCGTCTCCGGCGGGAGCGCGGGGAGCGGGCCATGCCGACAATCGGTCGTGCGATCGCGGAGCTCGAGACGGTCTGCGGGCACGATATCCAGCAGCGCAACATCGGACCGCTGGCCGCCTACCTGCGCGGCAGTCTCGCCGCCGCGGCATCGTCGATCGCGGCGCATCCGCACCCGCGCATCGGCATCATCACCGGCTTCTATCTCGCTCATGGCGAGCCGCCCAACTGCGAGACCGACGGTCCGCCGGGCGCCGCGATGCTGGCGGCGGGCTTCAGCGCCGTCGGCATCGACTGCCGGATCGCGACGGACAGCCTGAACGCGCCGGTGATGCGTGCCACGCTCGCGGGCGCCGGCCTCGCCGGCATTCCCCTGGACGTGGTCGCCGTCGGAGCGGCGGGCGAGGGTGCGGCGCTCGAAACGGTCAGCGCGGCCTGGCGGGAGCCGGCGGCGCTCTCGCACGTGATCGCCATCGAGCGCTGCGGTCCGGCCGGCGATGGCCGGCCGCGCAATGCCATGGGCAAGGATATCTCCGCCTATCATGCGCCGCTCGACCGGCTCTTTCAGGCGGCCCCCTGGACGACGATCGGGATCGGCGATCTCGGCAACGAGCTCGGCATGGGCAGGCTGCCGCCGGCGCTCGTCGCCGCGAGCGTGCTCAACGGCGGCACGGTCTGGTGCCCGGTCGCCGCCGATCACGCGATGGTCGCCGGCGTGTCGAACCTGGCGGCCGCCGCGCTGCTCGGGGCGCTCGCCCTGCTGAAGCCGCTCTGGGCCTCGCGGCTGATGGATCGCATGACGCCGCGCTTCGCGTTTCAGCTGCTGCAGGCCGCCGTCCGCGACGGCCGCGCGGTCTCGGGCGGGAGGATGGCCTCGCCGCCACGGCCGATCCTCGCCGTCGACGGCATTCCCTGGGCCCAGCTCGAGCCCGTCTATCGCCGCCTCTACGACATCTGCGATGCGGCCGTCGCGGGCGGATCGCTGCGCTACCGTCCGTCCCGCGAGCGCGCCCCCGCCGCGGAGTACGCGCTGCGGCGGGGCTGGTGAAGGTCCGCGACGTTTCCGCGATGCCTGCGCCGGCGGCTCAGGCGAGGTTGATCGCGCGCCCGATGTCCCGCGCGGGGAATTTGGTCTCTTCGCTTTTTCCGTCGCGCGCGGCGACGACCGAGGCGTCCTGGCCGCGCATCTCCGCGCCGCCACCGCGATCTCTATATTAGAGAGGGGCAGCTTCATGCCGTCTCTCGAGGCCATCGCCGCGCCAGCGGGCGAACGCCCGGCCGCAATCTTTGCAAGGTTGTGGATTATGCCGGCGGCGCTCTACTTTCATCTCGAACGCGACCCGGAGGGAGATGGCGATGACGGACATTGGGCGGATCGGATGCGCGGCTTTGCGGAGCAGGATCATACCGGCGGATGCGGCGGCCAGGCTGATCGCGCCCGGCACCACGGTGGGCATGAGCGGCTTCACGGGCTCGGGCTACCCCAAAGCCGTGCCGACGGCATTGGCCGCTCGCATCGAGGCGGAGCATGCGGCGGGCAACCCGTTCCGCGTCCGCGTCTGGACCGGCGCTTCCACCGGACCCGAGCTGGACGGCGCGCTCGCCCGCGCCGACGGCATCGAGTTCCGCCTGCCCTACAATTCCGATCCGGTCGCCCGGGAGAAGATCAATCGCGGCGAGATGGAATACATCGATCTGCATCTCAGCCAGGTCGCGCCCATGGCGTGGCAAGGCTTTCTCGGCCCGCTCGACACCGCGGTGATCGAGGTGGCGGGCATCCGGCCGGACGGCTCATTGATCCCGTCCTCGTCGATCGGCAACAACAAGACCTGGCTCGACCGGGCGAAGCAGGTGATCCTCGAGGTGAACAGCTGGCAGAACGCCGCCCTTGAGGGCATGCACGACATCTACTACGGCACCGCCTTGCCGCCGAACCGGAAGCCGATCCCGCTCGTCCGCCCGGACGACCGCATCGGCGAGCAGTGCTTCCGCTGCGATCCCGACAAGATCATCGCCATCGTCGAAACCGATTCCCCCGACCGCAATCTTGCCTTCACTCCCCCTGACGCGACGGCCCTCGAGATCGCCGGCCATCTGATCGAGTTCTTCCGGCACGAGGTCGCCAAGGGGCGCCTGCCGCCATCGCTGCTGCCGCTGCAGTCCGGGGTCGGCAATGTCGCCAATGCGGTGCTGAGCGGTCTGGAGGACACGGCCTTCGAGGGCATGACCGCCTATACCGAGGTGATCCAGGACGGCATGCTGAGCCTGCTGGCCACCGGCAAGCTGCGCGTTGCCTCCGCCACCGCCTTCTCGCTGAGCTCGGAAGCGGCGGCCCGCCTCAACGCCGAGATGGCCGATTTCCACGACAAGATCATCCTTCGCCCCGAGGAGATCAGCAATCACCCCGAGCTGATCCGCCGCCTCGGCTGCATCGCCATGAACGGGATGATCGAGGCCGACATCTACGGCAACGTGAATTCCACCCATGTGATGGGATCCCGGATCCAGAACGGCATCGGCGGCTCCGGCGATTTCGCGCGCAACGCCTACGTCTCGATCTTCATGACGCCGTCGACCGCCAAGAACGGCAAGATTTCCTGCATCGTGCCTCAGGTCAGCCATGTCGATCACATCACGCAAGACGTCCAGGTGATCGTCACCGAGCAGGGGCTGGCCGACCTGCGCGGTCTCTCGCCCAAGCAGCGCGCGCAGGTGATCATCGCCAACTGCGTCCATCCGGATTACCGGCCGGCGCTGGCGGACTACTATCGGCGCGCCAAGGCGGGCGCCTATGGCCAGCAATCGCCCTGCCTGCCGGAGGAGTCGCTGTCCTGGCATCAGCGGTTCATCGAGACGGGATCGATGCTCGGCTGAGCGGCGCGCCGGCGGTTATTGCGTGCGCAACGAAAAACGGCGGCAGGCTCTCGCCTGCCGCCGCTCCTTTTCAGCCCGGTACCGTACCGGGCAAGACACGCGCCTTAGTCGGCGGCCATCATTCCGGCCGGGACCAGGGCAGTCCGCTTTTTCGGCTTGCCCATGCGGGGCACGACGAAGGTCACGAGCAGGAACGCCAGCAGCGAGGTGCAGCCGGTGATCGTGAACGCCGCCGTCCAGCCGAACTGCGTCGCGATCAGCGCGCCGATCCCGCCGCCGAAGATCGACGCGATCGCCTTGGCCGCCCAGAAGAAGCCGTAGTTCTGCGCGGAGAAGGCGGTGCCGAAGATGTCGCTGTTCGTCGACGGGAACAGCGCGTAGCTGCCGCCCGAGGTGAAGAGCGCCGCGGCGAGCATGCCGATGAACATCGGGACACCGAAGGACGCGATGTGCGGGAAGGCGAACATCAGCGCCGCGTTGATGCCGAACACGATCGACATCGTCTTGTAGCGGCCGATGTTGTCCGAGATCCAGCCCCAGAACGGACGGCAGCCGCCGTTCGCGAGGTTCTGCACGGTGACGGCCCAGGCCATGACGCCGACGCCGATGCCGAGGGTCTTGCCGAACGGCGCGCTATTGGCGACGAGCAGCAGGAACCCGAAGTTCACCGAGAAGAACGAGGTCCAGAGGATCCAGAACTGCGGAGTGCGCAGCATTTCCCAGGACGTGAAGTCCTTCGGGGTCGGCACCGGCCTCTTCTGCGGCTTGCCTTTCTGCATGCCCGGGAATTTGACGACGAAAGCGATCAGGATGATCACCACGCCCTCGATCAGGCCGGTGTACATGAAGGCTTTGCTGATGCCGGTAGTCTGCAGCAGCGTGCTGATCATCGGCAGGAAGGGCAGAACGCCGAGTCCGTATCCGGCGGCGGTCAGGCCTGAGGCCAGGCCGCGCTTGTCGGGGAACCAGCGGTTTGCCGTGTTCATGGCGATGCCGTAGACGATGCCGACGCCGGTGCCGGCGAGCGTGTAGAGCACGTAGAGCGCCGGGACCTGCCAGAAGTCAGGGAGGAGCGGCACCTGGCCCATGAGCGACCAGCCGACCAGCACGCACAGACCGCCGACGATGAGCGTGCCCTTGGGTCCGAACCGGTCGACGAAGAAGCCGCCGCCCGGCTGCGAGGCCGCCTGGATGACCTGGGACAGCGTGAACGAGGTCTGCACGACGGCGAGGGACACATGCAGGGCGTCCTTCACCGGGTTGGAGTAGAGCGTCCAGGAGTACTGGACACCGGAGATCATGCACATCAGCAGCACGGCGAGAACCAGGAAGAACCAGCGGTTCTCGAAGAGGCCCGCCGGCCGACCGGCCTCGCCGGGCACGGCCTTTGTCATTTGTTCGGACATGATAACCACCTTTGAAAAAGAGTTGGGGGCCGCGCGTCGCGATGCGCGGCCCGCCTCGGGTCAGATGACCTTGTCGTCGTGTAGATGCTTGAGCTGTTCGGGCTTGTAGCCGAGGAGGGTTGTGAGGACCTCGTCGGAGTGCTCGCCGAGGAGGGGCGAGCGCTTCACCTCGGGCTTGAGCTCGGAGAACTTGATCGGGCTGCCGATGGTGACGTACTTGCCGCGGACGGGATGATCGACCTCGACGATGCTGCCGCTCGCCCTGAGCGAGGCGTCATGCTCGATCTCCTTCATGGAGAGGACGGGCGAGCAGGGGATGTCGTGCTTGCGCAGGATGTCGACCGCCTCGAACTTGGTCTTGTCGGCAAGCCAGCTCTCGATGTACTCGAAGATCTTGAAGATCTTGTCCTGGCGGGCGTCGGCGGTCTTGTAGGCGGGGTCATCGGCCCACTCGGGCTTGCCGATCGCCTTGGCGGTGGCGGCCCAGTTCTGGCCCTGGATGGTGAAGTAGATGTAGGCGTTGGGGTCGGTCTGCCATCCCTTGCACTTGAGGATCCAGCCGGGCTGGCCGCCGCCGCCGGCATTGCCGCCGCGGGGCACGACGTCGCTGAAGGTGCCGTGCGGGTACTGCGGGTACTCCTTGAGGACGCCGGTGCGGTCGAGGCGCTGCTGGTCGCGCAGCTTGACGCGGCAGAGGTTGAGGACGGCGTCCTGCATGGAGCAGGCGACCTTCTGGCCGCGGCCGGTCTTGTCGCGCATGCGCAGCGCGGTGAGGATGCCGATGGCGAGGTGCATGCCGGTGTTGGTGTCGCCGAGGGCGGCGGCGCTGACGGTCGGGGGACCGTCCCAGAAGCCGGTGGTGGAGGCGGCGCCGCCGGCGCATTGCGCGACGTTCTCGTAGACCTTGAGGTCCTCGTAGTGGTGGCCGTCGCTGAAGCCCTTCACCGAGGCGAGGATCATCTTGGGGTTGAGCTCCTGGATGCGCTCCCAGGGGAAGCCCATGCGGTCAAGCGCGCCGGGGCCGAAGTTCTCGACCATGACGTCGCTGATCTTGATGAGCTCCTCGAGGATCTTCTTGCCCTCGGGCTTCTTGGTGTCGAGGGTGAGCGAGCGCTTGTTGCCGTTCAGCATGGTGAAGTAGAGCGCGTCGGCCTCGGGGATGTCGCGCAGCTGGTTGCGCGTGACGTCGCCGGAGCCGGGCCGCTCGACCTTGATCACGTCGGCGCCGAACATGCCGAGGAGCTGCGTGCAGGCAGGTCCGGCCTGCACGTGGGTGAAATCGATGATGCGGATGCCGTCCAGTGCTTTGGTCATTACTCTTTCCTCTTGAAAGGGTGATGATCCGGCGGGGCGGCGCACCCTTTGGCACCAGCCTCGCCGTCGCGTTCGAAGTGCCGGGACAACCCCGCCTCCATCGCCTTCCGGGTGACCCCGCCGGCGCCGCGAAAGTGCGACCCGATCCATCCCCGCACAGTCGGGACGGATCGCGTCTCGCCTCGAAAATGAGCGAAATCCGCCGTCTCAGCCTTGACCCAGATCAGGTTCGACACCCAATAACAGCTATCGATCGCGGCGATCGCCGCATGCTGTCGCGATTCATCTGCGCCGCGGCGCAAAGATGAACGGATTCTGAATCGGAAGATGAACGAAGTGTGAAGACGATACGGGAGTGCTCATCCATCCGCGCCGGCGCGGAAGCGAGCGACGCCGTCGACGCACGCCAATAGCTGTTATCGATCGCAACTCTGACGCAGATCAAGTCAGCGGCGAGGCAAGCCGATCATAGTCTTTGCAGCAGAGACGCTGCACCTGATCCGCGCATCGGCGCGACAGGTTCCCACGAAGGAGGCGCGACATGCGTAACCTGCACACCGGCTCCCCGCGCACGGATGCGTCACTCGTCAATTTCTTCCGCTCTCACAAGCTCGACCGCAGCATCGGCGAACGCCCCGCCGACAAGAACGCGCTGCCCTCGGGCTGGCAGGGCGACGACAGCTTCAGCGATGTGCTTGGCGGCGGGCTGCCGCCCGCGGTGAAGGACGGCAAGGCCTGAGCAACGCCTCGCCGCCGTCACGATTCTTCGTTTCAACCAACTTGCTCAAATGAGGTGCGCCCATGACCGTAGGACATTTCAACCACACCGCCGATCTCCACCGTGACCATGCTCATGGCCTGGGGCTCGGCGCTCTCGTGACCGCGGTCACGGAATCGGTCCGCGGCTGGTGGCATCGCCGGCAGGTGCTGGCAGAGCTCGAGAGCCTCGACGACGTCATGCTCGCCGATATCGGCATCACGCGCGGCGACTTCCGCGCCATCGTCGACGGAACCTGGCGGCGCGACTGACGCCGCTCGGCGGCAGGGGTGGAGCTGCGCCGCTCCGCCGCCGATCCCGTCACCCGCGCGCCCGGCGCGGGCGCTGCTAGGCTGACTCGGATTCGAAGCTACGCGCGCTCTTGGGACCCACGAGATCGTGGGTCAGCGACGACGCCCTCATGTTATCGGCGCTCGCCAGGAGCTCGGCGATGAGCGCCGATATGGGCGCGTGATTGCCGCCGGGCCCGAGCGCGACGAACTCGATGCAATCGAGCTCGGGCAGGGAGGCGGAGGGCGGCAGCTGCGCCAGGTCCGGGGGAACGAGGCTCGGCGAATGCGGCATGATGCCGAGGCCTGCCCGCGCCGCCGCGTGAAGACCCGCAAGGCTGGCGCTGGTGCAGGCGATGCGCCAGGCTCGGCCGGCGGTCTTCAGCGCCTCGAGCGCTTTCGCGCGCGTGATGCTGGGCGGCGGGAACATCACCAGGGGCACCGGCCGCTCGGGGTCGATCTCCAGCCCTGGAATGCCCACCCAGACGAGCGTCTCGCGTCAGGCG